>JAJYMP010000176.1 GCA_021786915.1 Chloroflexota bacterium | reverse complement strand
GCCGCGTCACCCGAACTTGACCCAGCCTGGACAGGGGAACCATGACCAGCGACACCAACCGCCCCGACCCGCGCCTGCCAGCGGCACCGGGCAGCATCCCGCCCGCGCCGGCGCCCGACGATCCCACGCAGCCCGCGTTCCCGGCCGTCCATCAGCCGGTCGTGTCGGCCGGGCACGCCCCCGCGAGCCCGGACCCTGCCCGCCCGCCGTCCGGCCAGACGCCTCCGCCGGCACGGAGGAACCCAGGGGATGCAGCCGGCCAGCCGGCCGAGGCCACGCCGCCCCCCGCGTGGGCCATCATCCCGCCGTCCCCCGTCAAGCCCGTTCAGGCGCCGCGCGCCCGAGCCGTCACGCCCGTCGTGCTCGCGGTGGCGATCGTCGCGACCGCGGTGCTGACAGCGGGCACGACGTACGTCGCCGTGGAGGCGACCCATCCCACCGCCACCACCCCGGCCAACGTCCTCGCCGCCGCACCGGGCGCGACCGCCACCCCAGGCACGACGGCGGTCCCCAGCACGCAGGGGACCGCCCCGACGCTGACGCCCGCCAACCCGCTCCCCGCCACCGGCCAGGGCTCGATCCCGGCCATCGTCAAGGCGGTGAGCCCGGCGGTTGTCACGATCACGGCCGAGGGCGCAACCTCGACCAACCCGGCAACCGGCCAGCTGGGCGGTTCCGGGCAGGCCATCGGCTCCGGCATCATCTTCGACGCCCGCGGCCTGGTCCTCACCAACCACCACGTCGTGGCCGGCAACCCGAGCAAGCTCACGGTCACGCTCAGGGACGGCCGCACGTTCAACGCCTCGATCTACGGCATCGACACGCTGACCGACCTCGCGATCGTCAAGATCGAGGGTGCCTCGGGCCTGACCGCGGCGCCGATCGGCAGCTCGGCGGGCATCCAGGTGGGCCAGCAGGCCATCGCCATCGGCAGCCCGCTGGGCGACCTCACGGGGTCGGTGACCAGCGGCATCGTCTCCGCGCTGGGGCGGACCATCGACGCCGAGGGCGAGTCGCTCGACAACCTCATCCAGACGGACACGCCCATCAACCCCGGCAACAGCGGCGGACCGCTGCTCGACGCCGGCGGCAACGTGATCGGGGTCAACACCGCGATCTCGTCGCAGGGGCAGAACATCGGATTCGCCATCCCCATCGACATCGCGCGGCCGCTCCTCGCCCAGGCGTCCGCCGGCCAGCCGCTCGCGCGGGCGTGGCTGGGCGTCCGGTTCCGCACCCTCGACCCGACGCTCCAGGCCGAGGCCGGCCTGCCGGTCGCGAACGGCGCGTGGATCCCGTCGAACACGGCGCTCGAGAAGATCGCGGGCCAGGGCGCAACGGGCCAGGGCCCGACCGGCAACGGCCCCAACGGCATCGGGAACGGCGCGGCCGCGTTGTCCGCGCCGATCGTCGCCGGCAGCCCCGCAGCGCAGGCCGGCATCACCGAGGGCGACATCATCACCGCGGTTGACGGGACCCCGCTCGACGCCACCCACACCCTGGACCTCCTGCTCGGCCAGGACACGCCCGGCCAGAAGGTGACCCTGAGCATCCTGCGCAACGGTCAGACGACCAGCATCACGGTCAACCTCGGGACGCGCCCTCAATCGGCGTAGTCCGAAGGGTGTCGGGACCACTCGCCCGGCGCCCGCCTTCCACGGCACAGGCCCCGGCGGAGACGTCGGGGCCTTGTCGTGTCCCGCGATGGCCCCGCCCCCGGCGGGTCGTCAGGGCACCGGCACCACGAACACGAACTTGCCGTCCCGTGTTGGGTCCGGCGTCCACTCGCGGTACGGCTTGTAGTCGATGCCCAGGTCGGACACCTTCACGTACGTGTCGGGAGGGTTGGAGTAGCCCCAGATCGATGACAGGCGCGGGTACCACACGTCCTCGATGTACAGGCCGAGCACCGAGAAGTCGTTGGCGACGGCGGGATCCGCGGTGGCCTTGAAGCCCGACACGACCCAGGAGTGCCAGCCCTTCCACACGACAAGGCCGGCCGGGCGGTTCGTCAGGCGGATCGCCCTGGCCACCGTCCACGCCGCGGCGTTGATCGAGCCTCGCGAGTCCTCCTTGAACGTGCCGTACCCCAGCTTGGTGAGGACCTCGGGCCAGGCGACCGCGTCGACGCTGCCGTCGTTGGCCGGCTCCATCGAGTAGGCGAGGTTGAACAGCTTCGTCTGGAAGGTCCTCGAGGTGTCCGCGCCCTTGCTCATGATGTTGATCGAGGTCTGGATGGCGGCGGGCACGCACCACAGGTCCGTGTACTCGCCCACGTAGTCGCCGCGCTCGTAGAGGTCCATCTGGAACGGGCCCGGCTTGGGCGTCGGCGTCGTCGGCGTCGGCGTGGGCCCGGGCGTTGTGCCGGGCGTGGCCGAGCCGGACGGCGGGACCGACGTGCTTGCCGAGGCATCGACCGTGGCGACCGGCGACGGCGGCAGCGAGGGCACGTTGTGCGAGGCGAGCGGGAGCTCCTGCGCCCAGGGCGTGACGATCGGGACGGCAGCGATCGACGAGGACTTGAGCGCCTGGCCGGTGGCCATCGCGGTCCCGACGAGGACCACGATCGTGGTCAGGATCAGGGCAGCCTGCCCGACCGACGAGCCGCGACGGGGCGTCATCCCGGGCGCGCCGTGGACGTGTCGCGCGAAGGCGTCCTCGCCAGCGCCCGCAACGGCCGGCGCGTGGGGCCGGATCCCGGCCACCCGGACCGCGAGCACCGCGACCAACAGCAGCGTCCGGACGCCCATGCCCGCGGCGTAGGAGGCCGGGATCGCCTCGAGCCCCAGCACGGGGACCCACGCCCTGACCGCCACCACGACCACGATGAACCCGATCAGCGCGCTGAGCGTGGGCAGGAGCGTGTTCCGGGTGGCGTACACGGCCCGGGCGAGGAGGTTCATCACGCTCTCGAGCGGCACCGCGAACGCGAACACCGCGAGCACCATGGCGGTCCGGGCCTGGTCCTCGGCATTGAACGCGCCGCCAGCCAGGAACAGGCCGATGATCAGCCCCGAGAGCACGAACAGCGCCAGCCCTGCCGCTGCCGACAGCCCGACGATCGGCAGGAGCGTCTTGCGGAACAGGCGCCGGAACGCGGCGCGATCGCCCGCGTTGGCGGCTTCGGAGAGCTCCGGCAGGGCGGCGATGGCGAACGCCATGCCGATGATGCTCACCGGCACGCCGAAGAAGTTTCGCGCGTAGTTGAGGGAGCTGATCGAGCCCACGGCGAGCCCGGACGCGATGCTGGTGAAGAAGACCCAGGCCAGCGGCTCGAGCGGCTGGCTCGCCATCTTGGGGAGCATCAGGCGCAGGAACTCTCCCAGGCCGCGGGTCGCGCGGAGCGAGGGGATCGGCCGGAAGCCGGAGCCGCGCAGTCCGAACAGCCGCACCAGGAGGTGGGCCAGGGCGCCGACGACGGCCCCCCAAGCCGCCCCGTAGATGCCGAGTGGACCCGACAGGAGCAGCCCGCCCGCCGCGATCCCGCCGCTGTACATCATGGGCGCGAGGCCGTACCAGACGAAGCGCCGCTGGGCGACCAGCACCTCGCCCAGGACCAGCGACACGGCGAACAGCGGCGGCGTCAGGCACATCACCCTGAACAGCCCGACGTACAGCTCCTTCTGGGCGTCGGGGAAGCCGGGCACGATCACCTGCACCGTGGCCGGGGCGATGACGAACAGCACGGCCGACACCGCGGTCATCACCCCGGCGGCGAGGCCAAGCACCGTGCGAGCGAACCGGTCCGCGTCGGCCGCGGCCTCGTCGCGCAGCCCGAGGAACATGGGCACGAACGGCGCCACGAGCCCGCCGGCGACGAGGACGTCGAGCGCGAGCTCGGGAAGGATGAACGCCGAGTTGTAGGCGTCGAGGGCCGCGCCACGGCCGAACGTGTGGGCCAGGACCTTGTCGCGGCCCAGGCCCATGAGGTACCCGCCGAACATCAGCATGGACAGCGTCAGCGCACCACCCGGCAGGAACCGACGGACGAGCGCGGCGGCGCGCGTGGTCTCAAGGCGGGTGATCCAGATCCGGATCACTGAGGTGGCGTTGGGCACGGCCGGATGACGCGTCGGCGCCGGTGGGCGTGACGCAGGACAACGGTCCTGTGGGGAGGATCCTCGGCGACCCGTGACGGGGGTGCGGCACGGCGATGACACTGCTCGACTGGCGCCGGCTCGCGGTCGCGACGTGCGCGCAGGTGCACGCGACCGCGGAGCGCGACCGGGAGGGCACCCTCGAGCGCTTCCGGCGTGAGCGTCATGAGCTGTTCCGCGATCACCCGCGGACGCCGCTGACGGCCGCCGCCGGCGCCGGCTTCTGCGGCATCCCGTACTGGTCGCGCGATCCGGCGATGCGCTTCGAGGTCGAGGTGGAGCCGCCGCCCCGCATGCAGCAGCCGCCGTGCCGCCGGTCGCCACGAGCATCAGCGGCGAGGAGTCCCGGCTCTCGCGCATCGGCCTCGTCCGCCTGCCCGTCCCCGGATCGCGGCAAGGCGCTCAGGCCGCGACGGCTCGCGCCGGGCTCCCCGTGCCGGGCACCGCGTGCCGGGCCCCACCGCCCCGTCCCCCCGCAGGGTCGTCCACGACGCTCGTATCGCCGCCTCCCGGCGCTTGTCGCGGGGACTTCGCTCCTAACGCCTCCCGGCGGCGGTACGAGCGGATCCGACGAGCCCGCCGTGCTCGAGCCCCACGCCGCCCGTTGGATGAGCGCCGTCCGGCGGCGGTGCGAGCGATCCGATCGTGCCCACCGTGCACGGGCCGGGCGACACGGCTCAGTGCGCCCGGCCGTTGAGGTGCCGGCCCGACCGCTCCTCAGGCGGCGGCGGTCGGCGCGCCCGTGGCCCGGAGCCGCGCCTCGAGCTCGTCCACGCAGTCCGTCAGCGGCCTGGGGAGCCGGTCGCCGAAGCGCGCGAAGTGCTCGCGGATCAGCTCCACCTCCTCGAGCCAGCCGGCCACATCCACCGCGAGCAGCTCGTCAAGGGCGCCGTCGCGGAGTGACAGCCCCGACGTGTCAAGTGCGCCCGGCGCGGGGAGCCTCCCGATCGGGGTGTCCACCGCCTCGCCAGAGCCGTCGATCCGCTCGGCGACCCACCGCAGGACGCGGCTGTTCTCGCCGAAGCCCGGCCACAGGAACTTGCCGTCGGCCCCCTTGCGGAACCAGTTGACGAAGAACACCCGGGGCAGCTTCGAGGGATCCGTGCGGCCCTCGAACGAGAGCCAGTGGTTCCAGTAGTCGGCCATGTTGTAGCCGCAGAAGGGGAGCATGGCCATCGGGTCGCGGCGCAGCTGGCCGACGGCACCGACTGCCGCGGCCGTGGTCTCGGAGCCGGCCGTGGCGCCCATGAATGTGCCGTGGGTCCAGTCGAAGGCCTCGGTCACGAGCGGGATCGTGCCCCCGCGACGCCCGCCGAACAGGATGGCGTCGATCGGGACGCCTTCCGGGTCCTCCCATTCGGCCGCGATCACCGGGCACTGCCTGGCCGCGACCGTGAACCGCGCGTTCGGATGCGCGGCCTTGCGGGTGCCCCCTCCCGCGTGCGGCCGGCGGAGCCAGTCGGTCATACCGCTCGGCGCCTCGTCGGTCATGCCCTCCCACCAGGCGTCGCCTTCGGCGGTGACCGCGCAGTTGGTGAAGATGACGTCGCGGCTGAGGGTGCGGATCGCACTCGGGTTGCTGCCCATGCTCGTCCCCGGCGCGACGCCGAAGAAGCCCGCCTCGGGATTGATCGCGCGGAGGCGGCCGTCGGCGTCGAGCTTCATCCACGCGATGTCGTCGCCGATGGTCTCGACCCTCCAGCCGGGGAGCGTGGGCTCGAGCATGGCGAGGTTCGTCTTGCCGCACGCCGACGGGAAGGCGCCGGTGATGTAGAACGCCCGGCCCTCGGGGTTGGTCAGACGCAGGATCAGCATGTGCTCGGCGAGCCAGCCCTCGTCGCGGGCCTGGACCGACGCGATGCGCAGCGCGTGGCACTTCTTGCCCAGCAGCGCGTTGCCGCCGTATCCGCTGCCGAACGACCAGATCTCGCGAGTCTCCGGGAAGTGGGTGATGTACTTGTGCTCGAGGTTGTGCGGCCATGGCACGTCCGGGTCGCTGGGGCCAAGCGGCATGCCCACCGAGTGCAGCCCGCGGACGAATTCGCCCTCGGTGCCCAGGGCGTCGAGCACCTGCGCCCCCACCCGTGTCATCAGGTGCATGTTCGCCACGACGTACGGCGAGTCGGTGACCTCGACGCCGATATTGGCGATCGGCGAGCCCACGGGTCCCATCGAGTAGGGGATCACGTACATCGTGCGGCCGGCCATGGCGCCGTCGAACAGGCCGCGCAGGGTGGCCTTCATCTCGGCCGGGTCGGCCCAGTTGTTGGTGGGGCCGGCGTCCTCGGGTTGGGCGGAGCAGATGAACGTGCGGTCCTCGACGCGGGCCACGTCGGCGGGGTGGGAGCGCACGAGCACGCTGCCCGGGCGGCGGGCGTCGTCGAGAGGGACGGCCGTCCCGGTGTGGACCAGGAGCCGGATCATGTCGTCGTGCTCGGCCTGCGAGCCGTCGCACCAGTGGACGCGGTCAGGCCGGCAGAGGGTCGCGACTTCGGTGACCCAGGCCTCGAGCTTGGCGTTGCCCATCCCTCTCCTCCGGCGGTCACGCGCCATCCTGGTGGCGTCGTCCGCAACCGTGTCGGGCGAGTTTGGGGGCGCTCGACCCGACGGGGGAGGGCCGAGCGGCCTGCGCCGCACCCGCCGGTCGGACGGAGAGACGGCACCTGCGCGGGTCGTGGCCTGCCCCTGCGGACGCCTGGGGCCCGACCGCACGCCCGCGGATCTCGGAGCCGCACGCCGCCGCGAATCAGGAGGCCCGCCGGGTGGGGCGGGCCTCGGCTGACCGGACGAGATTGGCGCTAGTGCGAGAGCAGCGGCGTCATCGCGTGCACGTTGGCGCCGTCTGCTGCGTAGCCCAGGTACGGCATGCCCCAGACCTGCTCGATGGTCCGCAGCAGCGAGTAGTGGTTGTACGGCGTGTTGTCGGTGATCGGGCCTGCCCCGTTGCGCGCGATCACGATGGCCGGCACCTTGCCGCCGCCGAACGGGCCGCTCCAGGGGTGGGAGCCGTTGTCGGTCAGGACGTAGCCCGCCGGAAGGGCGGGCGCGATGCCATAGCCCGGCGAGTCGCAGCACCCCGAGACGTCGGCCCACAGGTCAGTGCCGGTCGCCGCGCCGTCGAAGTCGGCCTCGTCGGCGAGGACGAAGATGACGCTGTTGCCAGTCCACGCGCGCGAGGACGTGATGGTGTGCACGGCGTTCTGGACGAACGCGTCGGCCTTCTGCTTGAGCGACGCGTCGTGCGGGTCGTCCACGCTGTTGCCGTAGGGGCACGGGGTCTCGGGATGGCCGGCGATGGTCGCGGACACGCCGCCGTGCATGTCGTTGCACTGGTCTGGGCTGATCCAGACGAAGTCGGGCGCGTGCGGGCTGGCGAGGTCCGAGGCAAGGTCCGTGTACGGCTTGATCTTCGCGAGGCGTGCGGCCGACGAGGCGATGTCGTCCATGTGGACGAACGGGTTGTGCTTGCTCGAGTAGAGGGCCACGCCACCGGGCGCCGTGGCGCCGGTGTAGCCCGGCGACGGCATCGCCTCCATATAGGCGCCCCAGGTGCGTCCGCTGGATTCCAGCTGGTCCACCAGGTTCGGCCACGCGAAGTGGTTGGCCGGGTTGTCGTTCATCTGGTTGATGTCGAGCTGACCGGTGATGGCGGCGACGTAGTTGGGCTGGCTCGGGTGCGTGACGCCGTAGTAGTTGGTCGCCTGCGCGTTCGACGCCGCCAGCGAGGTGAGGTACGGCGCGTTCGGGTCGCCGATCACGGTGTTCTGGCTGTGGTTCTCGAGCATGATCACGAAGATCCGCTTGACGGCCGCGTTCTCGCCCGAGATCGGGCTGTGCGCGATGACGGTGGTCGCCGGGGCGAGCGCCGCGAGCGCGAGGACGGCGGACGCGCCGAGGCGGGCGAGCGTGGGAGTGGGACGCACGAGGTCTCCTTGCGCTGCGTGGATGACCGGGAGCCCGCATTGTCCAACTGGGCCGCGGGCGCCGGAACGGCTGACGCGTTGCAGCCGCATATCAATTGTCCTGCAAGTCAGCCCGCAGGCAGGCGCTCCCCGGCCTCGATCCGCACCGGCAGCCTGTTCTCGGCCGGGGTCAGCGGGCACGAGTAGTCCGGCGAGTAGGCGCAGTACGGGAGATAGGCGAGGTTGAAGTCGAGCGTGAAGGTCCCGTCCAGCTCGGGCTCGAGGTCGAGGTAGCGACCCGCGCCGTAGGTCTCGGTGCCGCTGGTGGCGTCGAGGAACGGGACGAACAGCGACCCGTTGCCGAGGTCGTACGCGACGAGCGACAGGGGCTGGCCGCGCAGCTCGAAGCGGAACGTGCCGGCCCGCCATGCGCGGCGCATCTCATCGGTCGAGGTGGGCATGAGGAACGCCTCCGACTCGCCGCCCTCGTGCGGGCTGAGCCCGAGCCCCTCGAGCCGGTAGGCGGGGTCGACCGGGTAGTAGGCGAGCCCGGTGAACGTGTCGCGCTCATCGTTGGGGATGGGGCTGTAGGGCGAGGCGCGGAAGTCCTGGTCCTTCGCGGCGCGCCCGGTCTCGACAGCGCGGACGAATTCGGTGCCGGGATCGATGTCGGGCATTGCGTTCCTCCGAGCGGCAGAGGCGCGGGGCGAGGGCGCAGCCAGAGCGTAGTCGAGCCCGAGAGGTCACGTCGAGGCCGCCGTCGCCCGCCGGGCCAGCGAGTCCCGTGTTCCTGCATCGCCTCCGCGCGCCCTGTGTACGGGTGCGCAACCGCGCTGGCGCCGGCCTCACCGAAACGGGACCGAAACGGGCCGCGTGCGCGTTTGACAGGGCCAGCCAGATGCCGCGCGGGGGCACAATCCTGTGAGCTTCCACATCTGCGCTGTCATCGTCCCCAAAGAATCCGGCCCGAGACTGGCGCTTGTGAACCCGACTATCCCCGCTCGAGTCCAGACCCGCAACCGCGCGGACCGCCGCCTCCAGTCGATGACGCTCGGCGCCGCCGTGCTGGGCATCGCGGCCGTCGGCGTCTTCGGCTATGCCGCTGCGCTCACGTACACCGGCAAGACCAATACGGTCAGCGCCGCCGGCGTCCAGTCGTTCGGCGGCGACCAGCAGCCGCAGCAGCCGATCAGCGGCGTCGCCGGCCAGGCCCGGCAGGACGACCAGGGCAACATCCTCAACCCCTTCTTCGGCATCCAGCAGGTCACCCCGCCCACGACCTCCGGTCACCGCCAGTCCCACGTGAGCAGCGGCGGCTCCTGACGCCCGTGGCGCGGCGCCCGACCCGCCGCGTGCAAAGCAGCGCCGCCCAGGAGTCAGCCCAACCCCATGTTCAACCAGTTCCTCTGGTTCGTTGCCCGAGGCTCGGGGATCGTGTCCCTGCTCATGGTCACGGCCTCCGTGTGCTTCGGCCTCCTGACCGTCGCGCGATTCTGGCACGAGACCTGGCCACGGTTCTTCAACCTCGAGATGCACCGCCGCATCTCGCTGCTCGCCATCGTGTTCAACGTGGTCCACATCACGAGCGCGGTCCTCGACCCGTTCGTCAAGCTCGGGTGGTCCGCGGCGTTCGTGCCCCTCGTGTCGGCGTACCGTCCGGTGCCCGTCGCGCTGGGCGTGATCTCGATGTACCTGTTCATCGCGCTGGTGATCACGGGCCTGCTCCGCGCGCACATGCCGCAGGGCCTGTGGCGCGCGATCCACTGGAGCAGCTACGCCATGTGGCCCCTCGCGCTCGCCCACAGCTTCCTCTCGGGCAGCGACGCCGGCTCGCTCTGGATGCTCGCGATCGGGGGCGTCAGCCTCGGCGCCGTGGGCGCCTGCCTGCTCTTCCGGATCTCGGTCTGGGATGCGGGTCGCGGGCGGCTGGAGGACGCGGTCCTCACCTCGTCGTGGGAGGACGCCACCAGGCGGACGAAGAGCCGATGACGGCCCGCCTGCTCTCGGGGCCGTCGACGGCTGCCGGGGCGGAGTCGCTCGCCGATCACCGGGCCCGGCTCGGCGATCTGCCGGGCCGAACGGATCGCGCCCACCTCATCCCGATGATCGACGCCGCCGGGCTGCTGGGCCGCGGCGGCGCGGGCTTCCCCGTCGGGCGCAAGTGGGCCTCGGTCGCGGGCCGGGCGAAAGGCGATGCCGTGGTGCTCGCGAACGGCGCCGAGGGCGAGCCGCTCGCCCACAAGGACCGGGTGCTGATGGCGTCACGCCCCCACCTCGTGCTCGACGGGCTGGAGCTGGCGGCCGAGGCCGTTGGTGCGAGGCGGGCGGTCCTGTACGTGGGTTCCGAGCACGTCGAGGCGCGGATCGCGCTCGAGCGGGCGCTGGCCGAGCGGGCGGCGAGCCAGACCTCGCCCCTGCCGAGGGTCCCGACCATGCTCGTCACCCCGCCGGTGTCGTACATCGCGGGGGAGGAGTCGGCCGCCGTCCACTTCGTCAACATCGGCGACCCGAGGCCCACCACCGTCCCGCCCCGCCCGTACGAGAAGGGCGTCGGCGGGAGGCCCACGCTGGTCCAGAACGTCGAGAGCCTGGCCCACGTCGCCCTGATCGCCCGCTATGGCGATGCCTGGTACCGCGAGGCGGGCCGCGCCGAGACGTGCGGCACCGCGCTCGTGACCGTGACCGGCGGGGCGCGGCCCGGCGTGCTCGAGATCGAACTCGGCACCACCGTCGGCGAGCTGGCCGAGTGGGCCGGGGTGAGCGCCTCGGTTGGCAGTCCGGTGCTGCTGGGGGGCTATTTCGGCACGATCATCTCCGGTGCCGAGACCTGGCGGCAGCCGCTGGACCCGGTCGTCCTGCGCCGTGCGGGCGCCGCCTTCGGCGCCGGGGTCGTGGCGTTCCTCGGCGACGAGGCGTGCGGCGTGACCACGACCGCGCGGATCGTGGACTACATGGCCGGCTCCAGCGCCGCCCAGTGCGGCCCCTGCGTGTTCGGCCTGCGCGCGATCGCCGACGCCTCGGCTCGGATCGCCACCGGCCAGCCTCGCCAGGACGACCTCTCGCGGCTGCGGGGCTGGAGCCAGTCGATCACCGGGCGCGGCGCGTGTCGGATGCCCGACGGCGCCACGGCGCTGCTCGCGAGCTCGCTGCGCGTGTACGACGCCGACTGGACGTCGCACCAGCACCACCGCCGCTGCGCGATGCGCCGCGGGGCGAGGGTCGGGGTGTGAGCGGCCGTCGGGTGCTCGACTCCGGGTACCGCATCGAGATCGACCGCATCGCCTGCGACGCGTACGGGACGTGCGCGGAGCTCCTGCCCGAGGGCATCGACCTCGACGAGTGGGGCTACCCGGTCATCGCGCCCGGCAACGTGCCGACCCACCTGCTCGACATCGCGAAGCGGGCCGTGGACAGCTGCCCGGTGCTCGCGCTCCGTCTGGTCAAGGTCGCCGTCGTGAAGGGCGTCGAGCCGGGCCCGCCCCCGCCGGTGCTCGCCGCGCGCCGACCCGAGACCCGCCCCGACCGGATGGAGGGCACGCCGCCCTGGCCGCCGCGACCCGCGAACCGGCCCTCGAAGCGGGGTCCGGAGCAGCGCCGCCGCTGAGCCGTCGCCTGGGCCGAACGCGGGTCTGACCGGGGAGCGCCGCGATGGCCCCGCCGTCAGCCCGCCGGGAGGATGTTGTGATTGCGGCGGAACACGTTGTCGGGGTCCCAGACGGCCTTCGCCGCGGCCAGCCGTCGATAGGTTCGCGCCGGGTACGCCTCGCGGATCCGGGCCTCGCCCTCGTCCTCGAGGTAGTTGACGTAGGCGCCGATGGACCGGCAGCGCAGACTGTCGAGGAACGCGTCGGCCCAGGCCTTGCAGGGGCCCAGCGCATCGGCTGAGGCCGCCGTGACCTGCGCCGACACGTGCACGGGCGCGGCGCGGTGCGCGTAGGCGGTCGAGCCGGCGGATCGATCGCCGATCGCTCCCCCGAGGATTCGGACCTGGACCAGCGGCCGGGCCCCCGGCGCCGTCTCGGACGCGTAGCGGAGCGCATCGACAACCGTGTCGTCGAGCACCTCGAGGAACATCGAGCGGGTGACCGAGGCCGACGGCGTCCCAGCTCCCGCGGTGAGCCGGTAGATCGCGGGGAAGGCCATCGGTCCGAGGGTGTCGGCGACCGGCCTCGCCAGCGCCTTGAATGGCGCCCACGCCGCCTCGCCCGCCGCGGCATCGCCGTTGTACACGCCGGCGACGACCACGACGGGCCGCCCGATCGCGTCCGGGGGGACGAACGGTGCGCGCGGCGCGGGCATGAGGCTGACGATGACCCCCAGCTCGCGCGGCGCGGCGCCAGCCAGTGGCACGATCCCGCGGAGCACGTTCTGGTTCACCGGCAGCAACACGGCGCCGCCGTACGCCTCGCCCGCTTCGACCATGCTGAACTCGAGCGACGTCACCACGCCGAAGTTGCCGCCGCCACCCCGGATCGCCCAGAAGAGTTCTGGCTCCGACTCGGCTGAGGCGGTCACGAGCCGCCCGTCCGCGGTCACGAGGTCGGCCGAGACGAGGTGGTCCACCGTGAGGCCGTGCTGGCGCGAGAGGTAGCCGAGGCCGCCCCCGAGCGTGATCCCGGCGACCCCGACGCTGCCGCTGTCGCCGAGCGGCACGGTCAGCCCGTGCTCGTGCGCGGCGGCGATCACGTCCCGGGCGAGCAGACCGGCGCCTGCACGAAGC
>JAJYMP010000772.1 GCA_021786915.1 Chloroflexota bacterium | reverse complement strand
CTGGGGCGCAAACGGCGGCGGCATCCTGATGCTGCGCGGTGACGTGACCAACTCGTTCGACGCGGAGCGCGCGGCCGGCTACAAGTCGGTGTTCGATCAACTCAAGGCCAAGTTCCCTAAGATCGAGATCGTCGAGCGGGCGAATCTTGGCTACCAGGCCGACCCGGCCCTCAAGGCGGTTCAGGACGCCATCACCCGCTACGGCGTGAGCAACATCCTCGCGGTGGGCAGCGTCGACGGCACCATGGCGGTCGGCGGGGCGATCCCGGCGCTTCAGGCCGCCGGTGCGAACCTCGCCGCCGGCACGACCAACCGCATCCCCGTGACCTCCATGGACTGCTCGAAGCCCGAGCTCGACTCGATTGCCCGCAACGAGCTGGCCCACTGCTCCGAGCAGCCGGCCGTCGTCGAGGGCAACCTCGTCGAGACGCTCCTTTACGACATGATGAGCCACGGCACCACGACGCCCTCCGCGGGCATCGAGAATGTTCCTGACTGGGTCGGCAAGCCGTGGGCCCCGGTCACCATTGCCAAGAACCCGACGTTCCCCGGCCCTTGGTACAAGACCAAGCCATTCAGCGTCCCCGAGACCGTGCCCGTCGACAGCCCGTACCACTGGGCCAACGTCGGCGTAAGTGGTGGCTGAGCCCCGTCCGGCCAAGCCGTAGCAAGAGTGCTGCTGGGGGTCGCCTCCCAAGGTGAGGCGACCCCCAGCAATCAGGAGCACGCAGTGGACGTTGCATACGCAGTTCGAGGGCTCCGTAAGGAGTTCGGCGGGCGGTCAGGGGTGGCAGATGCCACCCTGGACGTCCACTGGGGCTCGATCCACGGGATCATCGGCAAGAACGGCGCCGGCAAGACGGTGCTGATGAACATGGTCGCCGGGGTCATGGAGCCGTCCAGCGGAGAGCTCGTGATCGGCGACATGAGCGTTCTGGGCTCGCGCCGGTGGACGCCCAGCCTGGCTCGTGAATTCGGCGTCGTCCTGATCCCGCAGGACCCGCCGCGCCTCCCCTACCTCACGGTCGAGGACTACCTGTTCCTCGGTGACCGCAGCTTCAGCCGTCACGGCATCCTTGACCGGGGGGCCATGCGCCGCAAGGTCGCCGAGATAGATGAGCGGCTCGGCCTCCACGTGGCGCCCCACGACCCGCTGGTCTCGCTGCCAGTGGAGACGCAGCAGCTGCTTGCATTCGGTAAGGCAGTCTTCCTCGAGGGCGCGCAGATCGTCTTGCTCGACGAGATCACCGCGAGCCTCTCGGGCGCACGTCGCGAATCGCTGCTCCGCGAGCTGCACGAGCTCGCCAACGATCCCACGTACCGGCGCTCGTTCACGCTGATCACGCACCACATCAACGAGGTCCTCGCCGCCTGCGACCGGGTGACCGTTATGCGCGACGGCGTGAGCGTCGACACGCTCGACGTCGCGGGCACCACCTCGGCGCAGCTTGCGGCCAAGATCGTCGGCGACGCCGCGGGGGCCAAGGTCAATGGGGCCGAGGGTCGCGAGCTCGGGGACGAGATCCTGCGCGTCGACGACCTCGCGTCGGGCACCGCGTTCGCCGGCGTGAGCCTGACCGTGCGCGAGCACGAAGTGGTGGGGATCGCAGGCGTCGAGGGCTCGGGCAAGGACGAGCTCCTCGACGGTCTCGGTGGCCTTCTCGGGACGACTGGGCGGCTCGAGGTGGCTGGCCGGCAGGTCCGCCTGCGCAGCCCGATGGCGGCGAAGAGGGCCGGGATCGCCTACCTGCCCAAGAACCGCGAGCGGTACGCGACGATCCATACACTGACTGTGCTCGACAACCTGCTCCTGCCGATCGCACAGCGCTTCGCGAACCGGCTCGGCTTGCTCGACGACAAGCGCATGCGTGAGACCGCCGTTGGGACTATCGACCGCATGGAGGTCCAGCCGCCGAGCCCCGATGCCGTCATCAACTCGCTGTCCGGCGGCAACCGCCAGAAGGTAATGATCGGCAGGCTGACGCTGATGCGGCCGCGGCTATACCTGCTCAACGAGCCGACGCGCGGCGTGGACATCGCGACGAAGCCCCAACTCCTCAACGTTATCCGCCACGAACTTGCCGCCCACAGTGGCGTGATCATGACCAGCGAGAGTGAGGACGAGCTTGTGGACACCTGCGACCGGGTGTTGATCTTCTACAAAGGCCGGGTCGTCAGGGAGATCCAGCGGACGGCCCCCGGGTTCGAAGCCGGCGAGATCTACAGGGCAGCGCAGGGGGTTACGGCATCATGACAGGAGGATCCACCATGGGCTCCGCTGTCGAGGCGATCAGCGGCTCGACGCCCAGCCGCGTCAAGACCCTGGCCCGGAGGATCGCCTCTGAACACCTGATCTGGGTGATCTTCCTGCTACTGGCAGTGGTCGGCTCGTTGCTGCCCGGGTTCCTGACGCTCCGGAACATCCTCAACCTGCTGTGGGGCGCCTCGCCCCTCGGCTGCATGGTCGTCGGCATGTTCTTCGTCATGATCGCGGGCCGGCTCGACCTGTCAATCGAGGGCACGTTCGCGTTCGCGCCGGCCGTCGGAATCGTCGCCATCACGCAGCTGGGCCTCAATCCGATGCTCGCCTTGCTCTTGACCGTGGTGGTCGGGGCCGTCGTCGGCCTGGTCAATGGCCTGATCGTCGTGCAGTTGAAGGTCAACGCCTTCCTGGTCACGCTGGCGACCCTGCTGACCCTCGAGGGCATGGTGATCTTCCTGATTCCCGAGGGCGTCTACCACCTGCCGCCCGAGTACACGTGGCTGGGCGCGACCCGGATCCTCGGCCAGTGGCCGGTGGCCGTGCCGGTGCTGCTCGTGCTCTTCCTCGTCGCCCACGTTTTCATGCGGCAGACAGCCTTTGGACGGAGCCTCGTGGGCATCGGCAACAACGAGGAGGCATGCCGGGTCTCGGGCGTCAATGTGAACCGCGTGCTGATCGTGGCATTCGTGCTGGCCGGGCTGAGTGCCGCGGCGGGCGGCATCCTGCAGGTCGGCCGGCTGGCATCGATCGACGCGTCGATGGGCAACGGCGTCATCCTCTACGTGTTCGCTGGGGCCACTCTCGGCGGCACCGCCCTCAACGGCGGCCGGGGCAGAGTGAGCGGGCTCCTGGGCGCAGTGCTGGTCATCGGGACGATCACCAACCTGATGAACCTATACGGCGTTGAGACGTCGGTCCAGCAGATCGTGTTCGGTCTCGTCCTCCTGCTCGCCATCCTCCTCTCGAGTCTCCAGGACCGCCTCCTGACGCAGCGGGTCTGACATGGAGCGGCCCCGCCGGTCTCGATCCGTCGTGGCGGTCGATTGCGGCACGCACGGTGTCCGGAGTCTGCTGTTCGACGTCGCGACGGGGGAGCACGTCGTCTGCGCCCATCAGGACCTCGAGTTGTCGTTCCCGCGACCCGGATGGGTGGAGATCGACGCCGAGCGGATCGTCTCGGCGTCGATCTCGGTCCTGCGTGACGCCATCTCGATGGCCGAGTCGCAGGGGCGCCATGCGGTGGCCGTCGGATTGACCAACATGCGCGAAACGGCGTTCGTCTGGCAGCGGTCAACCGGACGCCCGCTCTATCCGGGCATCCTATGGATGTCCGAGCAGAGCGCGCCCAAGGTCGAAGCGTGGCGTGCGGCTGGCCTCGACGAACTCATCAGGACCAAGACCGGGCTCTCGAACCACACGTTCTTCTTCGGCTCGAAGGTGGCCTGGCTGTTCGACCAGCACCCGTCCATCCGGCGCTTGGCCGACATCGGCGACCTCCAGGTGGGGACCGTCGATTCCTGGCTGCTCTACCGGCTCTCCGGCGGGAGGGCGCACGGGACCGACGTCTCGAACGCGTCCCGCTACCAGTTGATGGACCTGCGCCGTCGGGCGTGGGACTCTGAGCTCTCAGATGCCCTCGGCGTGCCGATCTCGTGCCTGCCCGAGATCCGCGCCTCGTCGGCGACGTTCGGCACCACTGACCCCCATCTGTGCGGGGCCTCCATCCCCATCTCCGGGCTCATCGCCGATCAGCAGGCGTCGCTGTACGGGCACGGCTGCGAGGACCGAGGCGAACTCAAGGTCACGTTCGGCACGTCAGGCGTCGCCTGCCTCAACACGGGCGATGAGGCGCCGCTGGTGCGCGGACTCGTCACCAGCGTGGGCTGGGAGGATCACCTCGGGCGCGCCTGCTATGAGCTCGAGGGATCGGCATTCCACTCTGGCTTCACGGTGAAGTGGCTATCCGAGCGGTTCAGAGACCCGGTGGCCTGGGCCTCGCCCATGGACCGCTCGCCGCTGCCCCCTGCCGACCGCGTCTACGTGCTCCCCTCGTTCACCCAGATGGGCGCCCCGCGCTGGCCAGCCGGCCGCGGCGCGGCCATCACCGGCCTGGGTATGGACGCCTCGGTCCGAGACATGACCCGAGCCGGGATCGAGGCGATGGCCTTCCAAGCGCACGACCTTTGCGTTGCGATGGGCGCGTCGTCCGACTCGGTGAGCGGGGACGTCGCGGTGGACGGCGGCGGTGCGGCTAACGACTACCTGTGCCAGGTCCTGGCAGACCTCCTGGGCCGGACCGTCGTCCGGCCAGTGCTGGCCGAGGTGACGAGCATCGGCGCCGCCAAGGCGGCCCTCGGCGGCATCGGCGAGGCGGTCCCGCGCTACTTCGCCCAGGACCGCTCCCGGGCGACGCGGTTTGCGCCGGGGGAGGATCGCTCCTACGCGCTCGAGGGGTATGAGCACTGGGTGCGCCTCGTCGAGGCGCTGCTGGCATGATTGTGGGGGCCTCGATGCTGTTGTGGCCCCAGCGGGCGCTGCCTGCTGTTCGCCCCACCACGGCATGGAGTCGCCCCGTGTGCCTTCCCGCCCGCGGTGTGGAAACTAGTCGCCCCCTGTTCCGCCAGACCGGATCGACCGGATCGGAGGCCACCGCATGAGCGCCAGGCGTTCAGCCCGCGGGCGTGCCGCGGCGCTCGACCCGGCTACCCGCCACGCCGAGGAACTCGACCAGTTGCGCCTCATCACGAAGATCGCGCACCTGTACCACCGCCGGGGCATGCGCCAACCGGAGATAGCGTCGCGCCTGCACATCAGCCAGTCGCGCGTCTCGCGCTTGCTCTCGATGGCGGTGGAGGCTGGGATCGTGCGGACCATCGTTGTGCCGCCGCCCGGGATCTATGCGGGCATCGAGGAGGAGCTCGAGCGGAAGTACGGCCTCGAGGACGTCCACATCGTCCACGTGGACGAGTCGGCGACCGAGGCGGAGATCGGGGAGGAGCTCGGGGTCGCTGCCGCGACATACCTGCAGTCGTCGCTGTTCGACCTCGGCGTCGTCGGCTGCGTGTCGTGGAGCCGCCCGGTGATGTCGATGGTGTCGCACCTGGAGCCCGTGCACCGCCAGGCCGCCACGCACGTGGTCGAGATGCTGGGCTCGCTCGGCGACCCGAGGGTCCAGCTCGACGTCTCCCAGTCCACGCGGCGGCTCGCCGAGCTGCTCGGTGCCGAGGCAGCCTTCCTCCCTACGCCCGCTGTCGCTGCGACGCCCGAGATGCGCGACGCCCTGCTGGCCCAGGACCCGTTCGCGATCCGCGCCCTTGAGCTGCACGGCATTGTCAACTTCGCCGTGATCGGCATCGGCACCGTCGGCTTGTCCGAGCTCCTGCGCCGGGGCGGCGACCTCATCACGCCGGCGCAGGTCCAGATGATGCTCGAGCGCGGCGCAGTCGGCAACATCAGCCTCTGCTGGTATGACGACGGCGGTTCCAAGTTGCCGTCGCCGCTCGACGGTCGGGTCATCGGAATGAACCTCGACCAGCTCGCCCGGGTGCCTCGCTCCGTGGCGATCGCTGGTGGCCCAAGCAAGTGGCTGCCCATCCGCGGCGCGCTCCGGGGGCGCTGGGTGAAGTCCATCATCACCGATGTCGGCACGGCCGAGGCTCTGCTCGACGATACGGTCATGGGATCGGCGCCAAGGGCATGAACCTGCTCGTGGGCACCAGCACCAAGATGAACCTGACCTCGACCGATGCCAGGGTCTGGTGCGAGTCCGTGCGGGCGTCATCGAGGGACCTGACCGGTCTGCAGCTGTTCATCCTGCCCCCCTTCCCCGCGATCTGGGCCGCTCGCGAGGAGCTCGCCGGGAGCGAGATTACGTGGGGGGCACAGGACGTCCATCCAGAGGATGCCGGAGCGCACACGGGCGACGTCTCGGCGCCGATGCTCGCCGATCTCGGCTGCGCCTACGTGGAGTGCGGCCACTCGGAGCGACGGCGGGACCACGGCGAGGACGACGGGCTGATCGCGCTCAAGGTCGCCGCGATCCTGCGCTGGGAAATGACGCCGATCCTGTGCGTCGGCGAGCCATCGCCGGGCGCCGCGGTCGCGGCCGGCGAGTTTGTTGCGGCGCAGGCTGTGGCGGACCTGGTCCACGTTGCGCCCGATCATCTTGATCGGGTTGTCATCGCTTACGAGCCCGCCTGGGCGATCGGCGCCGGCTCCGTGGCTGCTGCCCCGGAGCACATCGCGACCGTCCACGCGATCATCCGCCAGGCGCTTCTCGGAATCGGGCCGGCCGGGGGGTCGGCACGGGTCATCTACGGCGGCAGCGTCAGCGCCGACGCGGTGGCGGGGATCCTTAGCCAACCGGGCGTGGACGGCCTGTTCGTGGGCCGTGCAGCACTCGACCCGGCGCAGTTCCTGCAGATCGCCCGCATAGCGTCGGGAGTTGCAGCCACCCGCGTGGCGGCTGCGTGAGGAAGGATCGGCGAGCGGCGCGCGCATCATCCTCGGCAGCGACCACCTTGGACGTCCCTTAAAGGACGTGCTCCGCGACCATCTGCGCGACGAGGGCTTCGAGGTCGATGACCTTGGCGTCTCGTCGGACGACCCCGTTGACTACCCGGATGTGGCCGTCGAGCTGGCCGAGGACGTGGCCTCGGGCGCCCACGAGCGCGGGATCCTGGTGTGCGGCACCGGCATCGGCATGGCGATCACCGCGAACAAGGTGCCCTCGATCCGCGCGGCGCAGATCACGGACCCGTACTCCGCCGAGCGGGCCGCCAAGAGCAACAACGCGAACGTCGTCACGCTGGGCTCTCTCACAGTCGGCGTGGAGACTGCGAAGATGCCCGTCGATGCTTTCCTGAGGTCGGGATTCTCGGGCGGTCGGTCGACGACAAAGGTTGCCAAGATGGACGCCGTCGACGAGAAGTACCGGGGCCACTTCGCGGGCTGATGCCCGCGAACCTGCTCGACTCTGCGTTCACCCCCCTCGTGGCCTGGTAGATCGTGCGGCGCTACCGCCGGAGCACCACGATCGAGCCGCCGGCAACTCAGATGGCTCCTCCCGTTGGTGGTGGACTGCCGCCTTGAGCGCCCGACACCCTCCCGTCGCGCCGGACTCGCCACCGCAAATGGGGCACTGACGGCCCGGGCTTACCCGGGGTCGCAACGGGCAGGGCCTGTTGAGAGGGTGTGGATCGGATGAGCGCGCCGTTCGGTCCCCAAGCGTGCCCGGGCCGTGAATCCTACCTGCCGTTTTGGGGGCCGTGGCCGACCCCAGGCCGCGAAGGAGAGCGCAACGACCGTGGCCGCAAACGTCTCCGCCGTGGAGGAGGCTGCCGCGATCGCCGATTGGGAGGACGACGTCACGACCGACGACCTCCTCGCGATCCACGCGACCCTGATGGCAGGGGACGAGCGTGTGCGGCCGGATGCGTGCGCGGCGAGCAGAACTGGATCGGCGGGCGGCTCGGCGACCCCGCTGACGCCGCCCTCGTGCCGCCACCCGAGGACCCGGTCGGCACGCTCCTCGACGATCTCGTCGCGTTCGCCGCGCGCGACGACCTCCAGGCGGTGGCCCAGGCGGCGATCGCGCACGCGCAGTTCGAGACGATCCATCCGTTCATCGACGGCAACCGGCGCGTCGGACGTGCGCTGTTCCACGTCATCCTTCGGAGGAGGTACGCCGCCAGCAGGTTCGTTCCGCCCGTCGCCATCGTCTTGGCGCCGCGTCCCTGCGCATGTGTCGATGGCCTGACCGCCTTCCGGGACGGCCGCGTCGCGGACTGGATTGCCTCCTTCTCCGAGGCTGCGGCACGGGCGGCGACCGTGTCGATCGAGCTCGCCGGCCAGGTGGCCGAGCTGCAGGCGGCGTGGCGCGAGCGCGCCGGGCGCCCGAAATCCGACTCCGATGCGGCCGGCTCATCGCCCTCCTGCCCGCGCTCCCGGTCCTGTCGGCGCCGACCGCCCGGGGCGCCATCGCCGTCACCGAGCATCGCCGAGCTCCGCGTCCACTCTTCCGTGAGGTAGGTCCGACCGGCCCCCGATGTGTGCTGCTTTTTCGTGGACGCTTCCCGACGCCGACCGAGCCCAGGTTCGGCCCGATCTCTAGACTCGATCGGGGTGTCTGGAGTGAGCTCGAGCCAGGAACGGGGCGCAGCGACCGTCTGAGGCGGTCAGGGCATTCGCCATTACAGCAGATAACTTGGGCCGTTTCGCTCGGGGCGCCGCGCTCGGCGCACAGCGCTCGCCGCGGGAGGCTTACGAAACAGCTGCTCTACCGCTGAGCTATGTCGGCGCGGAGAGCAGTCTATCAGCCCGGTTCGTGCACGGCGACCACCCGGTCGAGCGTCTCCCCGTGAAGTTGTTGGCGGGCTTCACAGCCGAAACAGCGGAGGTCCGTGGGCCCAGTGAAGAGCTTCCAGGGCGATCCGTCAAGGTCGTCGCGGACGCGGGGGTGCGGCCCCGCGAGGGGAGTGGCAGTCGAGGCGGCGAGCGAGGGGGACGGCGTCATCGCGGGCGGATGTCGGGCGCGGCGCGGGGAGGTCCATGCGACGGGATCGTCGGCTGCCAGACAGTCCCGTTGCGCTATTGCCCGACACCTTCGATGTCACGGCGAAGACGGTCTCGTGGCGCGAAGTTGACATGCCCCTCAGAAGTGGCATGATAGGCGTGCCCTAAATCACGAGACAATGTCGTTGGACAGCATTATGATCACTTCTAAGGCAGAGGTCAGGATCGGCCCGCTCGAGCACGAGATCCTTCGAGCGATGGACCGCGCCAGAGGCCGGGTCTGGACCCTGAACAACCTGTCCGTTCCCGCCAGTATGACCGCGGACCAGGCACGACACGCCATGAGCCGTCTCGTGGACGCCGGGCTGGTCGACCGCCTCGAACGCGGCTCCTACGTCGTTCATCCTCGCTCGGGACGCGTGCCAGTGCTCCCGATCGACCTCGTCGCGGCGTGGCTGGCGAACGAGTCGTACGCCATCGTCGGCCGAGCTGCCGCTGAGCATCACCGCCTCACCCTCGACACGCCCAGCACCGTGGAGATCCAGATTCCACGCCCCAAGCGGCCGGTTGATTTTCGCGGGGTGCACTTCGCCTTTACCCAGGGGTCGCGCCAATCGGTCGCGGCCGACAACATCGAGACGCCGACCGGAGCCGTCGTGGCGTCACCCGCGAAGGTCATCGCGCTCCTGCTGACCCAGGAATCGGCACGACGAGGTGCTCGGCCTCAGCGGGACACCGCCCTGGTCCTCGAGATGCTTGAGAGCGGTCGGCGGCGCGGCATGTGGAGTCACACCGACTGGGCCGGGTTCGTCCAGCGCCATGGCAACGCGCAGACGGCCCGGCGACTCGGCTTCCTGCTCGACATGCTCCATCTGCCCGGCGCAGAGGGTCTTGCTCCGCTTCGCGGCCGCAGCGGCAACAAGCCGTTCTCGCCGCTCTATCCCGCTGAGGGACCGGTGGACACACGGTGGCGGCTGGTCTTGAATGACCCCGCGCTCGAAGGAGCGAGGTTGTAGATGCAGGGCCTGTTGCCCGAGGAGCTCTCCGACTACGCCACGGAATACGGGCTCTCGGATGCGGTCGCCCAACGCGACTACGTGGCGATCCGAGTCGCCCACGCCATCGCGAGTGACGCCGGGGTCGGCGGAGTGCTTGCGGTCAAGGGCGGGTTCGGCCTTCGATATGGCTATGGCAGTCGTCGGACATCAAAGGACATCGACGGCACGATCGGCACCAGGCACTCGGCCCTGGATCCGAAGCGGCTCCAGCGGGTCGTGCGGAATCAGTGCGCGGATCTCCAGATCACATTCGACCCGAAGAACCCGGAGATTTGGCGTGGACACCCTCGACTTCGGGAACGTCGAGTACGTCGGGCCCGTCGGGCCGGGGGTCCTGACGCTCGAGATGAGCTACCGGGAAGACTTGATCCTGCCGGCCCGCAGTCTCGACATCGAGGCTTTTGGCGTCCCGAAGTTCGCGATTCGCGCGTTGGCGATCGACGAGATGATCGCGGAGAAGTGGCGCTGCCTTGTTCAGCGCAGTCCTCGTCGGCCGGGCGATCCCTACGACCTCTGGTACCTCTGGACCGACTCCTCCAAGCGTGAGCCGCGCGGCGCGGATGACATCATCGATGGCGATGCCGTCAAGCGGCTGGTCCCGCAGAAGGTCACGCTCCACAATCCCAGGGACGTCCTTCAGACTGCCGTCGACCAGTACAAGCCGGTGTGGCCCGGAGCAGTCGGCCACGTTCTTCCGAGCGACGCGCCCTCCTTCGACGAAGTCAGGAAGGCGATCGTGGACGCGTCTCGTGCATGGACGCCCTGGTAGGCGGGTTCTCATCTCGGCCGATGATCATCATCGGACTGTGTGAGGGAGCGCACGGCAGGGCTCCGGGCTACGTGCCCGCGACGTGAGGCGCCGCACCTAGCTTCCTTCACCGATGTCTGATCTGTTGCCAGACTGTGCGAACATACTTACGCTTTCGAAAGGGTTCTCAGCACCAGGGTCTCCATCGATGACAGAACTGGCCACGACCGGTCGTCGCACGCTGCACGAGCGGGCGCTCGAACGGTACGGCTACATCACGACACACGACGCCGCCGAGCTCGGCATCAACCTCAACGCGCTCCACGCCATCGTGAACCGCGGCGGGCTCACGCGTGTCGGCCACGGCGTCTATCGCTTCGACGACATCCCGGCCACCGGGCGCGATCCCTACATGGAGGCCGTGCTCGCGGTCGGCGAGGACGCGTTCCTGTTGGCGGACGCCGTCCTCGCCCTCCACGACCTCGCGCTCGTGAATCCGACGCGTATCCGGGTCGGCACGCGCCGCCGGCGCTACAAGACCCTTCCCCCGACGATCGAGATGGTCGTCACCGAGATCGGCGACGAGGACCTGACCGTCTACGAGGCGATCCCGTGCACCACCGTCGCCCGTGCGCTGGCGGATTGCGTCGGGATCGTCATGACGGATCGACTGCGCGCCGCCGCCCACGAGGCCGCCGAGCGTGGTCTGCTCCGGCGCGATGAGACCCCTCGCCTCCTTGCGACGTTAGGAGAGCCCGTATGACGGACGAGCCGCGCACTCTCGCCGCTCTTCAGGCGCGGATCCGCAACGAGGCGCGGAAGTGGGATCGCCGCGACAACACCCTCGAGCGGCTCGTCGCCAACGTCGTCGTCGGCCAGCTGCTTCCGCTCGGGTCGTCAAGGGCGGGACCGCTCTCAAGGTTCGCATGGGCGACGCGCAGACTCGGTTCAGCCGGGACCTCGACGCCGCCCGGCGACCGGACGCGACGCTTGACGACTGCCTCGACGAGTTGGACAGAAACCTCCGCGCTGGGTGGTCCGAGTTCTCCGGTGTGATCCGATCCGAGGCGTCGGCGGCCCCGCCACCAGACGTCCCGCCCGAGTACGTGATGCGCCCGTTCAAGGTCGCCCTCTCGTACAAGGGCAGTTCCTGGGTCACGATCGACCTCGAGCTCGGGCACGACGAGGTCGGCAGTACCACCGCTCCTGAGCTCCGGATCGCCGACGACATTCTCCATCGCTTCGAAGCCGTCGGCCTCCCGCAACCCGCCCCGATCCCGCTCCTGCCGATCGACCATCAGATCGCGCAGAAGCTCCACGCCTGCACCTGGGTCGGAGACGGGACCGGCAACGAGCGCGCCCACGACCTCGTCGACCTCCAGGTCCTTGTCCGCGAGGAGAATCCCGACTTCGCCGCCGCAGGTGTCACCGCGAGCCGTTTACCTCGCGGAAGGCGCAGGCGTGGAAGCCTGTGGTCGTCTCGCGCGCGCCATGGCCGACCTGGGCTTCGGGCAAGAGCTCGGCGAGGCGTCTCCCGGATGTGCCAGGAGACGGAGCCGCAGGGCTCCCGGATCCGGTCTTCGTGCAGACCGGCGCCTCCGTCCGGGTCACGTTCCTCGACGACCCGATCGCGGCCCGGATGCGCGCCGGGCTGCCGCCGGGCTCCGAGCGGTTCGTGGAGCACCTCCTGCGGACGGGGCGGGTGACCACGAGCGACGCGATCGAGCTGCTCGGCGTGTCGCGCCCGACGGCCATCGGGTACCTGCGCCGGCCCGAGGAGGGGGCTTCATCGAGGCCGTCCGGACTTCTCCGAAGGACCCGCGAGGATTCTGGCGGCGGACCGGGGGAGCCGCGCAGCGGCGCCAGAGCCTCCAGGCCGATCAGCGCCGCCGTGGCCCAGCCTCCCGACCATCATGCTGAACCGCCCGCTGGGGCCCCGGTCTGCTCGAGGTAGTAGGGGACGCCGCCGAGCAGCGCCCAGGCGCGGAGGCGGTCGGCGGCGCTCCAGCCCGGGGAGAACTCGCCGGCATCCCGGTACCCCGGGGTTGTAGGATCGTCAGGGTGAGCATGCCTGCCGGCCATTTCGCGGAGATGGGACCCGACCGCTCCCCGTCGGAGGATCGGGTGGCCCCTTCTGCGAGGGCCGTCTGCGAAGGTCGTCCGTCCCGATGACGGCCGCGGTTCCCTTCGGCGTGTGGGTGCGCCGACGGCGCGGGGGGCTCGATCTCACCCAGCAGCAGCTGGGCCAGCTGGTTGGCTGCGCGACGATCACCGTCCGCAAGATCGAGACGGGGGAGCGTCGACCATCGAGGGCAATGGCCGAGCGGCTCGCGGACGTGCTC
>JAJYMP010000474.1 GCA_021786915.1 Chloroflexota bacterium | reverse complement strand
CCGGGCAGGGCAGCCAGAACGAGCGGCGGACACCCGGCCGTTCAAAGCGGAGCCAGCTGTCCCTGACCGGCGCCGGACGGCCACTGCTTGTCGTCGGGACATGCAGGTGCCGGCGGTGCGAGATCGCCCGGGGCGGCGGACAGATCACAGGCGCCGTGGCGAAGGGAAAGACACTCCGCCGAGCACAAAATAGGGCAGGTGGCAGGGTCTGCTGATTAGAACGGCTGTTCTGGTCGGGGCGAGAGGAGAAGACAAGCCTCCAGAAGCGACCTTAACGTCCCGGCCCGACTGCCGCTGGAGATCGAGGTCATCGGGGCGGACCGCTGGCTAGGCAGGTCGACCGCCTGACGCTCGCAGCGACCTCTCAAACAGCGTCGACCACCAACGCTGTCTGCGTCCTGGCACCCTTCGCGCTTGGTCGCGCCTTCCCGTGTACCTTCCTGTGTTGCCCATCTCGCATCACGATGCTAGCATCACTTCGTCATGACTCAGCTCCGCCGGACGACCGTCAGCGCACCGCCAGCTGCCATCCGGACGCTCGAGGCCGAGGCGCAGCGACGAGGGGTCCCCCTGGCGACCCTGCTCCGCGAAGCCGTGGAGGAGAAGGCACAGGCGCTCCGCACACGTCGGCGCCCGCGGGTGGGCGTGGCCCGGTCCACCGACGGCCGGAGCGCAGCCGAGGTCACGGCCGAGCCGGTCGCCGAAGAGCCACGCTGACGGTGGCGCTCATCTGCGACACCGGTCCTCTGCTGGCCGCGCTCGACGCCGCCGATCCCGATCATGAGCGCTGCGCCCGACTCCTGACCGACGCAGACGAGGATCTGGTCGTCCCGACCCTCGTCCTCGCCGAGCTCGACTACTGGTGCGGCCGCCGGCTGGCGCCCGACGCCTGGCTCATCTTCCTCGACGACCTGCTCGCGGGGGTCTATCGCGTCGAACCGCCGACCGGCGCCGATCTTGCCCGCTGCCGCGAGCTGCAGGCTCGCTATGCCGATCTCGCGCTCGGGGTCGTCGATGCCAGCCTCGTGGCGCTCGCCGAGCGCCTGGGCGAGTCGAAGGTCGCGACGCTCGACCAGCGCCATTTTCGAGCGGTGCGGCCAGCCCATGTCGAGGCCCTTGAGCTCCGGCCGTGAACGGATCAGGTACGGCCCGTGGCCGCACCCAGGGGCGACGACACCACGCGAGGCTCGTGCTCTCGCCCCGATCCCCGGGAGCGCGCCAAGGGCTGCCCGTCCTCCTGGTCGCCCAGCTCCGTCGAGGAGCCCCCCGGAGAGGTGGAGGTGGGTTGGCCACGTAGGCTCCCGGGTTCGGCCGAACGCCCGAACCCGCGGACACCTGGGACATTCCGGTCTGGCGGGGCGACATCTGTTCGGGCACGGACGGCGCGAGCCAACTCGGCGACCGCGCCGAACGCACGTCGCCGAGCGAGGAACGGCGGAATGTCGGCTGGCGGAGACTAGAACGGCTGTTCTGGTCGGGGCGAGAGGAGTCAGGCCGCCGGGACCAACCTGGATGTCCCGGCCTCGCTGCCGCTGGAGATCAAGGTTACCGGGGCGGAGCGCTGGTTACGCAGCTCGACCGCCTGATCCCGGCTATCTCGTTCGTCGCCAGGCGGCCCGCGGCCCGCTCCCTCAGACTCCCTCGTCGATGCCGACCAACCCCTCACGGCGCAACTCATTCAACACGAGTCGGATCGTCTGGTCGCTGACACCAGGCAGGGCAGCCCGGACATCCCGGAGCCGAACGACGACCGGAGCCTGGTGGAGGACGTACTCGCGGACGCGCGCCTGCTTCGACATGCCGGCGAGGCGTCGCCGCGCCGCGACCCTCGACTCGAAGTCATCGTACGCATCGTCGAGGACGCCGACGAGGTACCCGGTCCATGGCCAGACGTCGTGGGTCCCCTGATGCCACTCCCGCTGCGACGCATGCGGCGCGGCGTAGTAGGCGTTCTTCGAGTCGAACATCCGCTGTTCGGTGCTCACGTAGCGGGCCACGCCGTACCCATGTTCGAGCAACGAGTGGCTGGTGAGCAGCCGGGCAAGCCAGCCGTTCCCGTCGGCGACAGGGTGGATCGCCAGGAAGTCGAGCACGAAGGCGGCAACGAGCAGGATCGGGTGAGCGGCCTGCGTGTCGGCTGCTGACCGGAAGCGGTCCACCAGCGCGGACAGGAGAACCGGCGTCTCCTGGGGCGAGGGTGGCGTGAACAGGATCTCGCGGTGGCCGTGCTCGTAGCTGGCGATGAGGTTCTGCTCCGTTTCGAGCCGACCACCGCCGCCATCCGTGTACCGAAAGAGCTGGCGATGCAGGTGAAGGATATAGGGGACGGAGATCGGTTCGAGCGTGGCCGCCCGCATGATCTCGTCGAGGGCGTCTCGGTAGCCGGCGAACTCGCGCTCATTGCGGTTGCGGAACCGGCCTGGCTCGACGCCCTGTCGAGCCAGGCCCTCGATCCGGCTCGGGTCCACGATCACGCCCTCGATCGCGCTCGAGGCAGTGATCGAGGCGACGCGCGTCTCGTCCGCGAGCGCCCGCAGCAGCTCGGGGCGTTGGCCCTGGTAGAGGGCCTCCCGCCCGCGACCGACGTCGAGTCGAGCAATGGGCGTCCGGTTCGAGTCCACGCACGTCGCTTCGCCGCGCTCCTTCGGCCCTGGCCCTCAGCAGCCTGACCCGGCACAGAGAATGGGATGCTTCCGGGTCGCCGTCGTGGACGAGATCGGCCACACAATGGAGGCGAAGCTCGAGTTCACCCGCCACCCGACCCTGCTCGCCCCGGTCATGCCCACCAGCCGGCTCGAGATCAGCGGCATCACGCCCGACCTGATCGGTTTCGAGCTGCCGCTCATCCCGCTGATGCGCCTCGAGGAGAACCTTGCCGGTAGCGCCGTGTCCGCGCGCCGAGGCTGATATCGGACATCACTGGATATCCCTGCCGGGCAGAGAGCGGTTCCGTATGACGCCCATAGGATCAGAGGCACTCGTCGGAGCCGCTATCGCCCCTTCCTCACCGAAGCAGCGGCCGCGGCGCCGTCGGCACGCCCATGGACCATCTTCTCAGGCGGTCGCCGCCTCACCCGTGGCAGACGCGGCGCTGTGTCGCTCAAGACGGGTCACCGCGAGGGCGAGCGCCTCGACGTCCGGGTAGTCCATCACGATGAGCGGATCGGACAGCTGCCCGTCCGACAAGACGTAGGCCAGGTCGGCGGCCTCGAAAACCTCTGGCACCTCCGTGCAGTAGATGATCACCGCGTGCCCTTCGCTGGCGTACTCGCGCATCAGCCGGTAGATCTCGCGCTTCGAGCCGATGTCCACGCCACGGGTGGGTTCCTCGAGCACCAGCACCTCGGGGCGCTTCACGATCGCCGCGGCGATCGCCACCTTCTGCTGGTTGCCGCCCGAGAGCGAGCGGATCGGCAAGTGCACCGACGTCGCCTTGACGCGGAACCGCTCGCGCAGAGCGTGGGCGATCTCGAGCATCCGGCCGCGACGCAGCGCACCGCCGCCGGTCGTGATCTCGCTGCTGAGGCGGGACACCATGTTGTCGCCGATCGACAGGTTCGAGAACAGGCTCGTCTGCCGGTCCGCCGACACGAGGCTCGTGCTCGAGGCAATAGCCGACCCGCCCGCGCGGCCCGCGACCTCGATGTGGCCGGTGCCCCGCTCGAACCCGGCGATTGAGTGTACGAGCTCCCGGGCGCCCGATCCCTCCACCCCCACGATCGCGACGATCTCGCCCGCGCGCACGTGGAGGTCGATCCCATGGAACTCGCCGGCGCCGTGCGTCCACTCCGCGAGTCGCAGCGCCGTCGCGGCCTCCTCGGCCAGGTGGACGACGATCTGCCCCTCTGGCTCGCGGGTCGCCTGCCCCGTCACCAGACCGGCCGCGATTCCCTCCTGGGTGAGCGCCGCGCCCTCGAGGACGCCGGTACAGAGCCCGTCCAGGATCAGCGCGACCCGGCCCGCGTGCTCGGCAAGCTCGGCGATCCGGTGCGACACGAGCAGCACGACCTTGCCCACCTATGCAAGCAGATGGATGCGTCGGAACAGGTCGGTCGACTCCTCGGGTGTGAGCGCTGAGTTGGGCTCGTCGAACAGGAAGACGCGAGCGTCGCGGGCGAGCGCCCGGCCGATCTCCACACGTTGCCGGATCGCGAGTGGCACCGTGCCAAGGGGTCGGTCCGCGTACTCGAGGATCGCGAGATCGCCCATGAGTGAGCGTTCCTGGGCGTCGAGGTCGCGGACGAGTGAGCGCGTCCCCTCGCGGCCGACCATGAGGTTCTGGGCAACGGACAGGTTCGGGAACAGCTGCGGCTCCTGGTGAACGACCGCGACCCGGTCGCGATCCAGGAGCGGCCGCCAGACGGCGCCGTCGAGCACGATCTCCCCGGCGTCCTCGCGGACTTCACCCGCCAGGATCTTGATGAGCGTGCTCTTGCCCGCACCATTAGGCCCCGCGACGCCAAGGATTTCGCCGGGTCGTGCCTCGATGTCGAGGCCGTCGAGCGCCCGGGTGTCGCCGTACCACTTGCGCAGACCCCGGATGACGAGGCCGGAGTCCGCCGGGGGGGCGCCGCCGCTCCTTGGCGAGTCCGCCGCGCCCGTCACCTCGGCGCTCATTTCCGGAGGCTCTGCGTGAACCGGTCGAGGACGACCGCGGCGATCGTCACGGCGCCCGACACGAACTGGCTGAGGTACGAGCCCACCGACAGCAGCGCGAGGCCGTTCGAGATGATCGCCAGGAGCAGCGCGCCGCTCAGAGTCCCGATCGCCGTCCCGTGGCCGCCCGACAGGCTCGCCCCGCCGATGATCACCGCGGCGAAGACCGGGAACAGGAGTGAGAGGCCCGCATTGGGCTGGGTGGAGCCGATGAATGCGAAGTCGAGCATGGCGGCAAGCGACGCCAGCAGTGAGCAGAGGACGAACGACGCGAACTTGTACTTGCGGATCGGCAGGCGGGCGAGCTCCGCCGCGATGGGGTTGCCGCCGATAGCTTTGAGCCGGAACCCGAACAGCGAGCGGCTGAGGACGAAACCGACGATCAGGGCGATCCCGATCATCCATAGCCCCTGCATCGGCATCCCGAACGGGAGGGCCTGGTTCGAGAGGCCGAAGAACCAATCGATTTCGTTCTGCGGGACGATCTTGCCGGCAGGCGGGTAGGAGGGGTTCAGCGTCGCCGTATTCGAGACGAGCAGCGTCGTCCCGAAGATGAGCTGCCCCGTGCCCAAGGTAACAATGAACGAGGGGATCTTGATCACCGTCGCCAAGAACGCGTTGATCGTCCCGATGCCGACTGCGACGATGAACGCGAGCGGGATCGACAGGTAGATAGGCCAGCCCCAGACGATCCACGAGACGGCGATGAGCGTCGAGGCGAGGCCGTACATGTAGCCGAAAGACAGGTCGATCTCGCCGACCACGATCACGAGCGTGAGCCCGAGCGCGATGATCGCGATCGTGCTCATGTAGCGCATGACGCCGAGGGCGTTGACGATGGTCAGGAACGTGTTCGGCTTGCTGAGGAGCGTGAAGATCGCGATGACGATGAGGATCGCGATGGCCAGGCCGCCGAGCCGGAGGCCGGCCTCCCGCGCACGACCCGACCACCGTTGACCCGCACTGGCCACCGCGACCGATGCTAGGGTCGGGGGCGCGCTGGACTGTTCGCCCATCCTTCGGCTGCTCCTCGAAAGACTGCAGTGGTCCCAGAGCCGAAACGGGCCGGGGGGAGGTGACCCTCGCCCAGCCGGCCCGCTGTCATCGCGTGGCGGCAATCAGCCGCCGGCGATCTTCATGAACTCCTCGCGGGCCGCGTCGACGTTCTCTTTGGTGACCGGCTTGAGGACCTGCGTGTTCGGCAGGACCTTGCCGTTCTTAAGGAGCTCGGCGCACGCGAGCGCGCCAAACCCGGCCTGCTCGCCCCACTGCTGGTCGAGTGCGGCGACCTGGGTCCCGGCCTCGACCGCGTCGAGCTGCCCGATGCTCACATTCCATCCGATCGTGAAAACCTTGCCCTCGAGGCCGGCGTCCTTGATCGCACGGGCGGCGTGCTCGGCACCGATGTCAACGTTCTCGATGAACTGGACCTCGGGATTGCCCTGGATGAACGCCTTGTAGGCATCGTACGTGCCGGCCGGGTCGTACGTCGTGACGAGCGCGCTGCTCGCGTCGTTCAGGAACTTGGCGTCCGGGACGGCCTCCTTGATGCCGTCGATGAAGCCCTGCATCCGGCCCTGCGCCCAGTTCTGGGTCGGGTCGCCGCCCGAGACCGCGAAGACCTTGAGGTCCTTGCCCTCCTTTTTCATCCAGTCGACGACGATCTGCGCGGCCTGGCGGCCTTCCTTGTCGGAGATCTGGGTGAAGTTGGTGAACTCGTTGCCGTTGGACTGGACGCCGACAGTGAACACCGGAATCCCGGCGGCCATGATGTCGTTGGTGATCTTCGTGAACGCGTCAGTCCCGGTCGACTGGACCGAAAGGCAGTCAATCTGGTCGGCCTTGAACAGGGCGTCGATCTGCGCGATCTGCTCGTTGATGTCCTGCACGGCTGAGGCCGGGGCGATCGCCTGGCCGTTCATGGGCAGGATCTTCTGCGCCTCGGGCAGTGTCCGCTCGTAGCCCGCCTTGTACTGCGGCGAGAACAGAGGGATACTCGTCGAGCCGTAGGAGAAGACGTAGTTGATCGGCTCGCCCTTTGCCAGCTTGTCGGCGACGCGGGGGTTCAGCGTGAACCTCGAGCCGTCCTTGAGGACTGCCGAGTAGGGCAACCCTTGGGCAGCGCTCGCCGCGGGCGATTCGCCGGCGGCCGCGGGCGCCGTGGTTGCGGCGGGCGTCGAGCTGCACGCAGGGGCGAGCAGCGCCGACGCTGCGACGAGGGACAGAAGTCCGCGGGAACCGATGCGCATGGGAAACGCCTCCTTCTTCCCTTGAGCGGCAGGGTTGACGTCCGCCGGCCCAAGCCGACACAAGTATTGGGACATCGCGGGGCGCTGTCAACGTTTCTGGAAAGCATTCTTCCCGGATCCCGCCATTCATTATCGATTGGGCGCCGGATGGCGCCCAATCGATCCGCCAATAGCGTCAGGGCGTGTGCTACCGTCACTGGAACCGTCACTGGAACGCTTGGCCGGCTGAGCCGACGGGGAAGGCGGCGAACTCGGAGGTGATCCGTGAGCGACAACAGGTCGACCGACGCGCGGCGCCGACGCGCAAGCATGCGCGAGGTTGCCGAGCTTGCCAACGTCGCGATCTCGTCTGTTTCCCGCGTCCTATCGGACCACCCTGACGTCAGCCAGGAGATGCGCACCCGCGTCCTCGACGCAGTTGCGCGGCTCGAGTACGAGCCGGACTTCCTCGCGCAGAGCCTCCGGCGTGGGCAGACGCTCTCGGTCGGGTTTGTCCTTGCCGACATCTCGAACCCCCTCATGGCCGACATTGTCTTGGGCGCCGAAGCCGTACTCCGCGCGGCCGGCTACTCGCTGATCCTCATGAACTCGGAGAACAACCCGGCCCTGGACGCGGCGCACGTGCGGTTCTTCCAGGTTCGGCGGGTGGACGGGCTGATCTTGTCGCTGGCGAGCGAGAGGCACCCGGCGACCGTCGAGGTCGTCCAGGCGGCCAACGTGCCGGTGGTCCTCGTCGATCGCGAGCTGCCTGCTGCGCTCGGGGCCAGCGCGGTCGTGAACGACCATGCGACGGGGATGGAGGCCGCGGTCCGGCACCTCGTCGCGCTCGGGCACAAGCGAATCGCGCTGATCACCGGGGCGCTCGAGACGCTCCCCGGGCGGGAGCGTCAGAACGCGATGCGCCGGGTCATCGAGGAGTCCGGTGGCGCCGTGGAGGGTATCTACATGCCCGGCTCATTCTCGAGCGAGCACGGCGAGGCCGCGACCCGACAGCTGCTCGCCCGGCCCGACCGTCCGACTGCGATCGTCGCCGGTGGCAACCAGCTGCTGGTCGGGTGCCTCCGGGTACTCCAGACTGCCGGCCTCAGGGTCGGGGACGACGTATCGCTCGTGACCTGCGACGATGTGCCCCTGAGCGGTCTCTACCAGCCGCCGATTGCCTCGATCTCGCGCGACACGGTCGGGTTGGGCCGCACGGCCGCCGACTTGCTCCTTCGGCGGCTCGGGGAGAACGGAAGCGGACCCGAGCGGGTCGTCTTGCCCACGGTGTTCACCCCTCGGGCGTCCTGCGCGCCACCCAACAGCTGACCGGCGCGGGCGGACCGTGCGGAGCAGCCCGGGCGCGCGCCGCTCCGCCGGCTACGCCCTGACGTCCACCCTCGCGACCATGTACTGGGCGACCTCCAGTTCGAGGCGCCGGTCCGCGATCAAGATCACGGCTACCCGCCCCCGCCGCCCCCGTAAGGCGGCCGGTCTGGCGGACGTCCACCGCGGCCGGCAGGTGGTCCGCCGCGGATGGGTACACACGGGTGTTGGCCGAGATCTTCCAGTCCTGGAAGACCCCGCGCCAGGTCCGTTCGCAGTCGCACCGGGTCACGCCGTCCGGGGCGACCTCGCTCCGCCCCACCAGGTGAAGTCGATGGCCGCGTAAGTGTGGTGGGCGTCGAACGTCACCTGGAACCGGCCCGGACCCCGGTCGATCTGCCAGTTCGAGAACACGGCCGGGATCGTGCTCCAGGGCGCGTTGCGGACGGCCATGTAGACGCGCTCTGGACAAGCTCCATGTCGGCCAGCCGGACGTGGCGCAGGTCCGCGGCATCGAGCAGGGCGGTCACCAGCCCGGCGCAAAGGCGATCGGCTCCGGCAGCGCCTCCGGGCGGCCGGTCAGCAGTCGCGGGTCGATGGACATATCGCTCACCTCACCACATCACCAGGCCGCCGGTGAAGTTGATCGCCTGGCCCGTCATGTACGCCGAGGCGTCCGACAGCAGGAACCAGATCACGCCGGCGCACTCGTCCGCCGACGACGTCCGGCCGAGCGGTACGGTCTTGACCCGCGCTTTGGCGAGCTGCTGCACGGTCATCCCACGGGCGGGTGCCACTTGGCCGAGGACCTTGTCCTGCATCGGCGTGTCTACGATCCCGGGGCAGATCGCGTTGACACGCACGTTCTGCTTCGCGAGCGCGTAGGCGAACGACCGGGTCACCCCGAGGGCCGCCGCCTTGGTCATCGAGTACGGAGCAACCTCGGTCGTCGAGGCGAGCTTGGCCGAGCTGGACGAGAGGTTGACGATGGCCCCGCCGGACGGCATCGAGGGGCCGATGCCCTGGCACAGGAAGAACATCGAGTCCACGTTGACGGCCCAGATGCGCTTCCACTCCTCGAGGCCAACCTCGAAGATCGGGCGGACGAACAGGATTCCGGCGGCGTTGACGAGGTAGTGCACGCCCTGGCCGGCCGCGATGACCGTCGCCCGGCCGTCGGGCTGCGACAGGTCGGCGACCAGCGGCGTGGCCCCCGCGTCGGCCACGGGGCCGAGCCCGGGGCCGTTGATGTCCACCGCGATGACGCGGGCACCCTCGGCGAGCAACCGCTTCGTCACAGCCTGCCCGATACCGCTCGCTGCCCCCGTGACAACTGCCAGCCGGCCGTCCGCCTCGCCCACGCGCCCGCTCCTTTCGCTCATCCAGCCCCGCCCGCGGGTGTCCTCCCGCCGCGATCGCCCTCGCGCATGCTGTGCGGGAACGGTGCTGGAAACGGTTGCATATTCGCCGATTCGGGGCGCCGGGACAAGGTGGAATCGGTGGTCGCGCGTGGGCGGGCGGTTCGACAGGCAGGTCGTGGTGGTGACGGGCGGGGCACGCGGGATCGGCGACGCTATCGTCCGCCGGGTGGCGGCCGAGGGCGCCCGCGTGGTCGTGCCCGACCTCGTGGATCCGGACGCGCCCGTCGCCGGGACCCGCCACCTGCACTGCGACATCACGGACCGCGACGCGGTGGCAGCCGCGCACGCCTCGATCGAGGCCCAGGAGGGGCGGCTGGGCGTCCTCGTAAACAACGCCGGCATCCAGGGCGTGTCACTCACCGACCAGTTCGACCCGGACACCTGGGAGCAGGTCGTGCACGTGCACTTGTGTGGGGCGTTCTACTAGAGCTGCCTCGCCCTTAGCGCCGCCCCGCGCTGCGGACCAGGAAGCGGCAGGAGTCCGGGGCGATCGTGACCGTGGCGTCGGTGGCCGGCCTGATGGACTCCCAGAGCGCGGGATCCTACTCCGCGTCCAAGGCCACGTTGATGAGCTCCACGCGGACGATGGCGGTCGAGGTCGCGGAGCTCGGCATCCGCGTCAACGCGGTCGCGCCGGGCATGGCTCGCACGCTGCTCGTGGAGCAGGGCATCTGGTACGGCTCGATCGACCTGGGCGCGATGATCACCGAGATCGTGGTGCGCCGGCTGGCGTCCGTGGACGACATCGCCAAGGCTGTCTGCTTCCTGGCCTCGGACGACGCCTCGTACGTCACGGGACAGACGCTGGTGGCGGACGGCGGCTGGACGATCCTCGGGATGCACCGCAAGCCGGGGTGGCTCGCAGCCCGCGGGAAGTAACTCTGCCGGCGCCGGGCACCGAGACGGCCTCGGGCCACCCGCCGTCGCCACACCCAGCAGCAACGATGCGACCACGTCGCCAAACCTCGACACGGAACTAGCCCGAGGCTCCGTTCAGCATCCTCCTTCTCCCGTGACCGATACCGGCGAATGCGGCGCTCCAGCACCTCGGCGTTGGCGGGGGGCTAGCACCCGGGATGCTGCCGCGGTGCACGGCGACGGCCGTGTGCGGCAGCGCCCGCCCCCGACACGGGTCGCGAGCCCTGGGCGGCGACCTAGATCAGCCGATCGCGCCCCGAAACAGCGGCATCCCGCGGACGCCCACGGGTATCCGCCACAGGCGCCCGGTCATCGGCGCGGCCGCCGGTACCTCCGTGACGTCGCCGAAGTCCGTGATGATCAAGTTCGTCCCCTCGAAGATGCAGTTGAGCGGGACACCGCCGGTCTCCAGGAAGTCGATCGAGTCGCCATCGTGGGTAATCACGTCCACGCCGCCAGACATGAACGTGGTGACCCAGAGGTTGCCGCGCTCGTCGATCTTGAGACCGTCCGGGATGTGGCCCTCGGGGAGCTGGTGGATCTTAACTGACGCCTGGCCGGGCCGCTTGCGGTAGACGCCGCGATCGTAGGACTCGACCCACACGATGCTGCCGTCGGGCTCCGCGACAATCCCGTTTGGGTACGCCTGCGGCAGCTCCTCGAGCAGCTCGCCGGTCCCATCAGGCTTAAGCGCGAACACGCGCCCCGGCCGGCGGTCGTCCGGCAGGTAGTCTGCCGGGTCCGTAAAGTAGAGGTGCCCGTCCGGGCCGAAGGTGAGGTCGTTGGGCGCCTGGAGGCGGATCCCGTCCACCTCGGTCGCGACGATCTCAACGCGCCCGTCCGGCCACGCCTTCTGGATCGACGGCACGGACATGACCTCGGCGCGCCAGCGCCCGACGGTGCCGCCGTTCTGCGTGATGTACAGCGCGTCGGAGCCGAGCATGCAGGCGTTCGGTCCACCTCCGCACTTCGCGTAGTCGTACAGGCCACGTTCCCTCGACCAGGCCACGATCTTGGACGTATAGGTCTCGACCATGACGATCCCGCCGTCGGGCAGGATGTCCGGGCCCTCGGGGTGGCCAAGACCGTCGACGAGGGTCTCGATCGGGAACTTCATCGGATCCTCCCATGGGTGCCGGGTCAGGCCGGCGTCGGCTTCTGGAACAGCTCCACGTAGTACCCGTCAGGATCAGCGATGTACGCGCTGCGGGCCCCGGCGTTCGGCCCCGCCGTGATGTCCACGACACCGGCCGACCGGGCATGGAATCCGAGCTCCGAGAGCCGGGCGTGGACCGCGGCGACGTCGTCCACGTACAGGCAGAGGTGGCCGGCTCCCGGGTCACAGGGCCGGGAGGCGGCCGGCATCCGCTCGATGCCGCGGTACTCGAGCAGCTCCACGAACCCGCCGCCCGGGATGCGGAAATAGACGGCCCGGATCGCGTCGAACGACATCCCCAGCACCTCCTTGAGGTACGGGGCGTCGAGCATCCGGTCGAACGCGATCTCGAGGCCGAGCCCGTCCCGGTAGAACGGGAGCGAGCGGTCTATGTCGGCGACCGTGATACCGCCGTGGAAGAAGCCGGTGACGTTGCCCATGTTTCCCTCGCGTGCCCTGATGCGGATTGGGGGGCCCTGCGGCGGAAGGCCGAGGCAGCCCGCAGGCGACGTGCCAGCCCGGTTCGCTGGGTCAGCCCTGCTTCACGTGCTCCAGGACACCGCTCCTCGCGCTTCGGTACGCCGCCTCGAGGATCTCCACCGTCCGCGCGCCGAGCTCCGCGGGGGAGTTGTTGGCGAACGGGCGGCCCATCCCCGCCTCGACCAGCGCGTCGATGGGCCCCTGGCAGTTGTAGAGGCCCGCGTCCGCCTCGAGCGGCACACGGACGTCGTCCTGCGGGTTCCGGTAGCGCCACAGGAGGTTTTCGCGCAGGTCGAGGTGGAACATCCCCTTCGACCCCACGACCCGCACCTCGACCGCGTGACGGTTGTTCGCCCCGCCGAGGTGGCTGGACGCGCCCGACATCGTGCCGATGGCGCCGTTCGTGTAGCGGATCGTGACCGCGTCGTGCAACTCGACCTTCGCGCCCAGCGGCGCGGACATGAGCGCGAACACGTCCTGGCCGCGGAGGTCCGTGAGCCAGAGCGAGATACCCAGCAGGTGCGTCAGCTGCGCCTGCCCGTACCCGCCGCCGGAGGTCTCCGGACGGGACCAGGTGTCCGGCTGCGGGATGTACTCGGGTGCGGCGTCGGGATACGAGCCGGTCTCGGACAGCAGCTCGCGGGTCACCGAGTCCATGTGCAGCGCCACATGCTCGATCTCGCCGACGCCGCCGTCCTCGTGCATCAGCTGGTGCGCCTGGATCACCATCGGCCGGTAGTTCCAACCGTAGGCGAGGATCAGGGCCCTCCCGGTCCGCTTTGCCGT
>JAJYMP010000013.1 GCA_021786915.1 Chloroflexota bacterium | reverse complement strand
CTATGGCTTCATACGACGCAAGAAACGTGCACCAGATGGAACAAGGGGCAGTTTCAGCTGCAGCCCGACGTGGACCCGCAGTTGAGGCACTTGTAGCAGGAGCCGTTGCGGACCATGATCGAGCCGCACTCGGCGCAGCTGGGGGAGTCGGCCTGGGCTGAGAACGTGACCTTCGGGCCGCCTGCCGAGAGCGAGCTGCCCCCGAGCGACGCGGCGATCGACGCCAGCCCCTTCCCGTTGCTGTTGCCGTTGCCGTTCGACGTGGCCGCGCTGTTGGTGGCGATGACCGCCAGCTCCTCGCGGACGACCGGGACCGGGATCGGGATGGCGACCGAGGCCGACGGGGCCGAGCCGGCCGACGCCGAAGCCGACGACGCGTGGGCGGCCGACGCCCTGGGCGCCGCGTCCGAGGACGCAGGAGTCGGAGCCGGCGCGGGAACCGGAGCGTGCGCCGAGATCGCCTCCGACTGGGCCGTGATTCCTTCGTCGGCGCGTGGCGCGAGGGCCGACGCCCCGAACGGCGAGGGTGCCTCGGACACGATCTGCGACCGGTCGATGAGCCCCAGGCTGGCCTTGTCCTCGGCTGGCAGGAAGCGCGAGCCCAGCCAGCGGAAGATGTAGTCGACCAGCGACTTCGCGATCGGGATCTCCGGGTTGCCGGTGAAGCCGCTGGGCTCGAACCGCACGTGGGCGAACTTGTTCACGACGTCCTTGAGCGGCACGCCGTACTGGAGCGCCAGGCTGACCGAGGTGGCCAGCGTGTCCATCAGGCCCGAGATCGTCGAGCCCTCCTTGGCCATCTTGAGGAAGATCTCGCCCGGCTGGCCGTCGGGGTAGAGGCCCACCGTGATGTAGCCCTCGTGCCCGGCGATGTCGAACTTGTGGGTGAGCGCGGTCCGCTCGGCGGGGAGCCGGCGGCGGTGCGGGCGGGTGGCCTCGGCCTGGGCGACGGCGAGCTGGCGGCGCAGCGCCTCGATCGTCTCCTTGTCGGCCGGCGAGGACTCGGCCTCGGCCTCCTTCTTCTTGCCGGTGGACAGCGGCTGGGAGCGCTTCGACCCGTCTCGGTAGATCGCGATCGCCTTGAGGCCCTGCTTCCAGCCCTCGAGGTAAACGGTCTCGATCTCCTGCGCGGTCGCCGCCTCGGGCATGTTGACGGTCTTGGAGATCGCGCCCGAGATGAACGGCTGGACCGCGCCCATCATCCGGATGTGGCCCATGTAGTGGATGGACCGCTCGCCGTTCTGCGGCTTGAACGCGCAGTCGAAGACCGGGAGGTGCTCTGGGTTGAGGCCGGGCGCGCCCTCGATGGTCTCGCGCTCGTTGATGTAGGCGAGGATCTCCTCGACCTGCGTGGGCGTGTAGCCCAGCTTGCGCAGGGCGGCCGGGACCGTCTGATTGACGATCTTGAGGTAGCCCTCGCCGACGAGCTTCTTGTACTTGATGAGCGCGATGTCGGGCTCGATGCCGGTGGTGTCGCAGTCCATCATGAACGCGATGGTCCCGGTGGGGGCGAGCACGGTCACCTGGGCGTTGCGGAAGCCGTGGGCCTCGCCCAGCGCCTCGACCTCGTCGTAGAGCGCGTGGACGCTCTCGATCATGTCGGCCGGGACGACGTCCGTCGGGATCCGGTGCGCAGCCTCGCGGTGCTTGCGGATGACCCGCAGGAACGAGTCGCGGTTCTGGTCGTACTCGACGAACGGGCCGCCGTGGTCGCGCGCGATGATCGAGCTCTGGCGGTAGGCCTCGCCGTGCATCAGGGCGGTGATCGCGGCCGCGTACTGGCGCCCCTCGTGGGAGTCGTAGGCCAGGCCGCGGTTCATCAGCAGCGCGCCGAGGTTGGCGTAGCCCAGGCCGAGCGGTCGGAAGCGGTGGCTGTTCTCCTCGATCTTGGGCGTGGGGTAGCTGGCGTTGTCCACCAGGATCTCCTGCGCCGTGATCGTCACCTTCGCCGCGAACCGGAAGGCGTCCACGTCGAACTCGCCGTCCTCGCGCACGAACTTCATCAGGTTCAGGCTCGCGAGATTGCACGCCGTGTCGTTGAGGAACATGTACTCGCTGCACGGGTTGGACGCGTAGATCCGGTCCGAGGCCGCGCTGGTGTGCCAGTCGTTGATCGTGGTGTCGTACTGGATGCCGGGGTCGCCGCACAGGTGGGCCGCCTCGGCCATCTTGCGGAAGATGTCCCGCGCCTTGTACGTGCCGGCCGGCTGGCCGTCGGTGACCTCGTGGGTCTGCCACTCGGCGTCCCGCTCGACGGCGCGCATGAACTCGTCGGTGACGCGGACGCTGTGGTTGGCGTTCTGGAAGAACACGCTCCCGTAGGCCTCGCCGGTGAAGCTCGGGTCGTAGCCCTGCTCGATCAGGGCCCAGGCCTTCTGCTCCTCCTTGGCCTTGGACTCGATGAAGTCGAGGACGTCGGGGTGGTCGACGTCGAGGATCACCATCTTGGCCGCGCGGCGGGTCTTGCCGCCCGACTTGATGACGCCCGCGAACGCGTCGTAGCCGCGCATGAAGCTGACGGGGCCGCTGGCGATGCCGCCGCCCGACATCTTGGCCTTCGAGCTCCGGATCGCTGACAGGTTGACGCCCGCGCCCGAGCCGTACTTGAACAGCATGGCCTCGGTCTTGGCGAGGTCCATGATGCTGCTCATGTTGTCCTGGACCGAGTTGATGAAGCACGCGGAGCACTGCGGCTTCGCCTCGATGCCCACGTTGAACCAGACCGGCGAGTTGAAGCTCATCTTCTGGTGGACGAGCAGGTGGGTCAGCTCAGCCTGGAACGCGGCGAGGTCCTCGTCCGTGGCGAAGTAGCGGTTGGTCTCCGCCCACGCCGCGATGGTGGTGACGACGCGGTCGATCAGCTGCTTGACGCTGTGCTCGCGCTCGGGCGTGCCGACATGGCCGCGGAAGTACTTGCTGACCACGACGTTGGTGGCGAGCTGGGACCAGAAGACCGGGACCTCGACGTCCTTCTGCTCGAAGACAGTCTTGCCGGTCTCGGAGCTGATGCCCGCGGTCCGGTACTCCCAGCTGATCTCGTCGTACGGGTGGACGCCCGGCCGCGTCCAGCGGCGCTCGAAGGTGAGCCCGCGCGTGCCCTCGCCGGTGAAGCTGGCGCCGTAGGGGCCCCCGAGCCCGCTCCGGCTCGCGGCCACCCCCGTGGCGGCGTGCTTGGAGCGCTTGGACGTGATCTTGGGATCCATGACCGGGACAACCTCTCGAGCCTGCGCCATCTCTTCCGTCTCCTCCGTTCCCGCAGGGGCGCGGGACCTCTTGGCCGATGGTCCTCTCGGATCCCGGGCGCAGGTCCCCGGGTGCCGGCCGGGACGCACGCTGCGTGGTCTGCGTGCTCTGCGTGAGCGGGCTCCGAGCGGTGACGTCCTCGCGGTCCACGGATGGGGGTGGCGCGTAGCTGCGAGAACTTCCGTCGGGTCGCCGGCGCCGGGGGGTCTCGGGGTCCGTCCAGCGGTTGCTGCCGCTCTCCCGACGAGGCCCTTCGAAGGTCGTCCGGCGTCAGGGCGACCCCGTGAATCTACGCGCCGCAGGGATGGAGGTCAAGCCCCAAACCACAAGATGTTGTGGTCCAATGCTTGCACGCATCGCAAGATATGGGGGAATCGGCCTGTCGGGGGTTCCCGCGCCTGTCCACGCTCCGGGACCCTCCGTCAACGCTCCGGGGGCGCCTGTCCACGTTCGCGGTGGCTGGTCTCCACACGCTCGAGCGGGTTGTCCACGGCGTTGTCCACCATGGTATATCGAACGGGCGTGCGAACGCACTCTCCCGCGCGGGGCCCCCAACCCTACGTGGCGCGGGTCTCGATGCGCTTCGCCCGGACCCTGTGCTGCTGGGCGAAGCCACGGCCCGCCCCGCCGGACGCCGAAAGGAAGCTGAGGGCGCGGACTCGGCCGATCGGGTGCCGGAGCCATGCCCGGATGGTGGGCCCGTCGTCGGGGAGGGCGGCGCGAAGCATCGATCGGTGGGCCGCGGCTCGGGCGCGATTGGTCGACCCCTCGGCGACCAGAAGCCAGGCGCTGATTGTCTTGGCTTCCCAGCCCCGCTCTCTGGCGATCGACTTCGCCAGCCGCATCTTGCGGTCAAGCGTTCCGAGGGTCTCCTGGAGGTCTGCGAACTCGGTCTTGAGTTCGATCACCAGCAGGCTCTGCGTGGGGGCGTGCCAGGCGAGGATGTCGATGATCCCGCGCTCCCCGTAGATCGAGAAGCTGACCTCCGGCTGCGAGACCCACTCGGGCAGGCCGGCGAAGATCCCGGCCATGGCCTCGTGCATCGCTGAATGGCGACCGCCGACCAGTCTCGCGAGATCGGCGCCCCGCCATCGGAAGTCAACATCCACCCGTGCGTCGACCGCCGTGGCCATCCGTCGGAGGACACCCACGGTCAGTCCACTGAGCTTGCCGCCCTCGACCTTTGACACGGTCTGCTGGCATACCCCGGCGGCCGCCGCCACATCTGACTGCCTCAGTCCCCGCTTGATCCGGACCGCCCGGAATGCTCGCCCGATCTCCTTGTCCGTCATGGGCGCCAGTCTGGCTGCGGGCACTCATCCGGGACTCATCTCGGCCGACCGGCGCGCGTCGCCCGCCACGGCCACGCCCGGGCGGCTGTCGCGGACCGGCGCGCGTCGCCCGCCACCGTCGGCGTTGCCGATTCCTGAATACGCCTCAGGAAGGTGCTATGCGAGGCGCGATTCCTGAACACCACCCCTGGAGGTGTTCAGGAAGGCACGATGCCTGGACACGCCTGGGGAGGATGGACAGGAGAACAGACCCGCATAGCACGCCTGGGGGGAGTGAACAGGAATCGCTGGGGCGAGGCCGGGGCGCAGCAAGCGAGGCACGTGACCCCGCGCCTACAGCCCGCTGTACGAGTGGAGCCCGGTGAACCAGAGCGACCCGGAGTAGGTGACCAGCACCATCCCGAAGCCCACCACCAGCAGCAGCGCCGCCGGTCGCCCCGCCCAGCGTCGCTGGTTGCGCGCGTGCAGGTAGATCGCGTAGGTGAGCCAGGTCACGAGCGCCGAGGTCTCCTTGGGGTCCCAGCTCCAGTATGCGGACCACGCTATCGACGCCCACCACGAGCCCAGCACGATCATCGTCGCGAAGATCGGGAACGCGATGATCACCGACCGGTACGCCACCTCGTCGAGCGTCCGGTGCGACGGCAGCCAGCCGAAGCGGTCGCCCGTGCCCTGGACCAGGTAGCCGACGCCCGCCGCGAACGCGGTCGCGAAGATCCCGTAGGAGAGCACCGCCATGCCCACGTGGATCGTCAGCAGCGGCGCGTTCTGGAGCGCCGGCACCAGCGGCGACACGTCTCCCGGCAGGGACGACGCGTACAGCAGCACGGCCAGGGCGACGCCCACCGGGATGAAGCCGATCTGGCGGATGGAGTAGCGCTGCGCGAGGAACAGGTAGCCGCCCAGGATGGTGGTCCCGAACGCCTCGCTGAACTCGTACAGGTTGCCGTACGGCCCGCGCCCCACGACGATCGCCCGCGCCAGGAGCGACGCCAGCAGCAGCGCGAAGGCGACGACCGCGGTCAGCGTCGCGGCGCGCGACAGCCCCGTGGCCGAGGCCGCCAGCGAGGGACCGCCGGAATCGCGCGAGGCCCGCGACGTCACGAAGGACCCGGTCACGCCGGCTGCCGCGAGCGTGGGCTGGCGCGACGGCGACGGCGCGAAGGCCGTGGCAATCCGCCGTCCGTTGGCGAGCAGGACGGCGTGCCCGACGTGCAGGCCGAGCGCGACCGCCGTGACGATCGTGCCGAGGATGAACAGCAACGAGGACGCGTGTGCCATGGCATGACCCGGGACGCTTGGGCCGCCTCGCCCGGGGGCGGGGACGGCGGGTTGGACGCTCAGCCCGAGCGAGGGGCCCGAAGGCGGGAGTCAGGCAGCCGCTGCACCGCCGGAGGGACGATTGGCGGCGCCGCTCGAGCGCACGACAGGCTTGAGGTGGAACGACAGGCCACAATTGCCGCACGTCTCGCGCTCGGCGCTGCGGACCAGCCCGCACTTGGGGCAGGCGACGACCAGCGCCTCGCCCGATACGGAGCGCGTTGCCCACGGCTCGTAGACCATCCGCTCGGTGGGGGAGTACGGCTCGCCCGACGGGTAGACGGGCTGGCCGGCCGCGTCGAGTTCGGCGGGGCGCCGGCTGTCGGCGAAGCGGACGTGGCGGCGCGGGCGGACGACACCGTACCGGAGCCATGCGAGCACCAGGATGGTGATGATCGGGCCGACCACCGCCAGGGCGAGGAGCACCGGGATCACGACGATGAGCTTGCCCCAGTCGGGCGTCACGATCAGGGCGAGGAACTGCAGCACGCCCGTCCAGAACTGGTTGAGCTGGTCAAGGATCACGCGCGCATCCTAACAGCGCGGCCGGGAAAGGGAGATTCGGCCGGCCCGCGAAACGGAACATCCGCGCGGAACAAGCCGTGCGTGGCTCATCCGCGTGGTCAGGGCTGGCGCGGATGCCGCCGATGTCGCGCGACGCGCTTGGGCGTGCCCGTCTTCGAGGTGGCGCCGCGACCCGGCTTCCAGCCCGGTCGGGCGTCGGCCTCGTCCTTGCCCGACTCCGGGCCGACGCCGGTACTCCCGAGGACCGTCGGCGGCCGCCCCGAGCCGATCGACGAGGAGCGCCGACCCGCCGGATACCCCACCGCGGCGACCTGGATCCGGCCGAGCAGCCAGGCCACGCCCGCCGTCCGCGCGCCCCGCGCCGCGAGCGCGAGCCGCAGGGCGCGGTCGTCGGTGACGACCAGGGTCCGCGCCGCCACCAGCGGCCCGGGGCCGCCCGTCGCCACGTCGCCCACGAGGTCGAGGATCGCCTCGTCGGCCGTCCGGCGTCCCGAGTAGCGCACCCGCATCGCCTGGGCCAGCCGTCCGTTCACCCCGTGGCCGACCCCGTCGAACACGAGCTCGATGGCGATCGTGAGCGGGACCGCGGCGCGGATGCGACCGACGATCGTCGACGCCGGCGCCGTCGGGCCGATCCGGCGGAGCATGTTGGTGCCGTCGACGATCAGGCGGTCGGTGTCGTCGAGCGGGGTTCGGGGGGCTGTGGGCATGGGCAGACGGTAGCATCGGTCCGTGCTCCTGCTTGTTGACCTTGATGGCGTCGTCTACCGCAGCACCGAGACGGTGCCCGGCGTGCCGTCGGTGCTGACCGCCCGGGTGGCGGCCGGCGACGACGTGGTGTACGTCACGAACAACGCGATGGCCTTCAGCGCCGACTACCTGCCCCGGCTCGCGAGCCACGGAGCCCCCGTCGGCCCGGACCGCGTGGTCACGTCCGCGAGCGCCGCCGCCGTGTGGATCCACGACCACCTGCCGACCGTGCGCCGCGTGCTCGCCGTGGGCGCGTCCGGGCTCGAGCGCGAGCTGCGCGAGGCCGGCTTCGACGTCGTCACGGTCGGCCACGCAGCCACCCGGATGCACGAGGAGCGGATCGACGGCTGGGCGGCCGCGGGGCACCCCGATGCGGTGGTGGTGGGCCTGGACCCGCAGATGTCGTACCTGCGCGTCGCCGCGGCGGCCGACTGCATCCGCGCCGGCGCCTCCTTCGTGGCCACGAATCGAGACCCGGTCTACCCGACCGCGCAGGGGTTCCGGCCCGGGGCGGGCTCGGTGGTCGCGGCGGTGGCGACGGCGGCCCGAGCAGAGCCGCAGGTGGTGATCGGCAAGCCGGGGCCGTACCTGCTCGAGGCCGGCGCCCGCCTCGTCGGCGCGGACGTCCGCAAGGCGGTGATGATCGGCGACGCGCTGACCGACGTGGCGGCGGGCAGGGCCGTGGGCGCGCGCACGATCCTGATGTTGACCGGCGTCACGACGCGCGCGATGGCCGAGCTCATCCCGCCCGACCAGCGCCCCGACTGCGTGGCCGCCGACGCGCCCGAGCTCGAGGCCGCGCTGCGGGAGCTGGCCGAGGCCTGACGGCCGAAGCGCGCCGCCGGCCGTCAGTCGCCGTTCAGTCGCCCGTCAGCTCCGGCACGCTCGCCGCCCACGCGCGGAACTCGAGCCCGAGCCGCTGCCTCGTCGCCGCGTCGCAGAAGGCCGCTTCGAGCGCCGCGAGGTCGATCGACCACAGCTCGGGCACGGTCAGCCCGATCCGCTCCACGGCGCGCACGTACTCCTCGGTCAGGGTGACGTCGGAGACCGTGAGGTCGTCGGTGTTGAGCGTCACGGGCACGCCGGCGTGCAGGAGCCGGCGGAGCGGATGCGCGTCGAGCGTGGGGACGATGCTCGCCTGCACGTTGGAGGTGGGGCAGAGGTCGAGCCAGGTGCCGCGGGCGATCAGCTCGGCGACGAGCGTCGGGTCGTCGATGGCCAGCGGGCCGTGCGCGATCCGCTCGGGGTCGAGCGCCAGCGCCCGCCGCACCTGCGCCGCGCCGCCCCACTCGCCGGCGTGGACCGTCACGTGGAGCCCGATCGAGCGGGCGAGCTCGATGGCCGCCCGGTGCAGCTCCGGGTCGGGGAACCGCGCCTCCTGCCCGGCGAGGTCGACCGCGACGAGGTTCTCGGGGATGCCGTGCGCCTCCATGTCCGCGATGAACGCGAGGTTCCGCTCCGGCGCATGGCTGCGCATGAGGGTGGCGATCAGGCGGACCTCGATGTCGCGACCGGCCGCCGCCTGCGCGGCACCCCGCGCCACGGCCTCGACCACCTTGCGCCCGGCGAGCCCTCGGTCCGTGTGGAGGAGCGGCGCCCAGCGGATCTCCGCGTAGCGCACGCGGTCGGCGGCCTTGTCCTCGACCAGATCGGCGGCGAGCCGCTCGAGCGCCTCGGCGTCCTGCATCAGCGCGATCGGCAGGTCGAAGGCGAGCAGCAGCGCGGCCTGGTCATCGGACTGCTCCGGGCCCACGAGCACCGCCCGCATCCCGGCGTAGGTGCGCGGCGCGTCCACGCCCCGCGACCGAGCGATGTCGAGTGCGGTCTCGGCGCGCAGCGAGCCGTCGAGGTGCAGATGGAGCTCCGCCTTGGGCATCGCGCCCGCCAGGGCGCGCAAGGTCCGGGGGTCCAGGTGGCTCATGAGGAGATGGTAGGCCGCGCGCGTGGCGCGCATGCGGCGTTCCGATATCGTGCGCGTTTGGAGTAGCCAGTTTATGCTGTGCGCCATGAAGACCGCCCTCGTCACCGGCGCCAACGGCTTCGTCGGCAGCCACGTCGTCCCGGCCCTGCTCGACGCCGGCCACAGCGTGGTCGCGCTGGTTCGCGACGACGAGGCCGGCGCGCAGGTGGTCCGCCGCCTGCCCGCCGCGCAGCGCGAACGGGTGGAGGTGCGGCGGGGCGACGTCACCAAGCCCGGGACGCTGCCCGCCGCGCTCGTCGGGGTGGACGCGGTGGTGCACCTGGCCGCGATCGCGCGCGACTGGGACGGCGGCGAGACCCTGCGCCTCGTCAACACCGAGGGCACCCGCAACGTGGTCGCCGCCATGCGGGCGGCCGGGGTCGAACGGCTGGTCCACCTGGGGGCGCTGGGCGTGACCGACGAGCCGGACCTCCACTACGGGAGCTCCAAGGCGAAGGCGATGGCGATCGTCCGCGACAGCGGGCTGCGCCCGACGATCCTCGCGCCGTCGCTGCTGTTCGGACCGCGCGACGGGTTCTTCAACCTGCTCGCGGGCCTCGTCCGGATGTCGCCTGGGATCGTGCCCATCACCGGCAGCGGCAAGGCGCGGTTCCAGCCCCTCGCGATCGAGGACCTCGCCCGGGCGTGCGTGATGGCGCTCGGCGACGACGCGTACGTGGGCCGGGAGCTGCTGCTCGGCGGGCCGCGCTACTGGACGTACCGCGAGATCGTCGAGGAGGTCCTCCGCGGGATGGGCGCCCGGCGCCTGCTCATGCCGATGCCGGTGGCCGTGATCCGGGCCGTCGCGGGCGCCGCGGAGGCGGTGCGGGCGCCGTTCCCGGTGGCCACGGACCAGCTCCGCCAGCTCCGGCACGACAACATCGGCCCCCTCGACAGCGTCCGCGCCGGCTTCGGCTTCGACCCGCGGCCGATGGAGGGCGGGCTCACGCACCTGCGGCGCCGGCTCAAGGACCAGGAGCCGGGCTGACCCGCAGGTCCTGACGCCCCGGTTCGGGGCGGCCCCGGAGCGCGCCGCGGCCACCGACCGGCTACGCTGCCCGGCGTGAGAAGGCTCCGTCGTCTGGTCGTCGCGCTGGCGTGGTTGGCGATCGCGATCGCCGTCGCGCTCGGCGGGGCCGGCATGGCCAGCGCGCTCAACCGTGTGCCCGCCACGAATTCCCGCCCGGAGCTCACGTGGGCCGGCGACCAGCAGGCCGCGACCGCCCTTGACGCCGCGGCCGCCAGGCTCCAGGCGCTCTCGGACGCCGTCGACGCGTTGGGCACCTCGTCGAAGCAGGCGCTGGTCAGCTTCGTTGCGGGCAACACCGATGCGCTCACCGCGACGCTCGCGACGGGGACGTCGCAGCTGGCCGCCGTGGCCACCGCAAGCGACGACCTCAAGGCGGCACTGGCCGCGGTGCCGTACACGGGGGCCGACGGCGGGCTCCACGTCTCGGCCGCCACCATCGCCCGATACCAGCAGCTGGCGGCGACGATCGCGCTGGCCTCGAACCTCGAGGACGACTGGAACGTCCTGTCCGCCCGGGCCATGGCAGCGTCGGTGCTGCCCGCGCTGCTCGCCAAGCATGACCAGCAGACCGCGGCCGCCGCGAAGCAGGGCGAGGCCGCCCGCTACCAGCAGGCGATCGCGCTGCTCGACGCGCCCGAGGCGACGCTCGCCCAGGCCGCCAAGCTGCGCGACAGCCTCGCGGAGAACGCCGACGTCACCACGCTCACGGCGTGGATCGACCGTCACGCCGCGTACGACACGGCGCTCCAGAACCTCTACAAGGCGATGCTCGCCGCCAAGGGCAAGGTGACCAAGGACCTCCGCAACGCGTTCGCCGCGGAGGAGGCGGCGAAGGCGGCGCTGCCGACGGACAACAAGGCCCTGGTGGTGATCATGGGCGACATCGCGCGCGGCGGGCTCAACCAGTCCGTGATCGACATCGAGGTGGCACGCGGCGCCCTCGCGGCGGCGATCGAGGCGCAGCCGGCCGAGTCGCCGGGCGGGACCAGCCCGCCGTCTGCCGCTCCCTCGGCATCGGCCGCGCCGTCCGCCTCCCTTGCACCCGGATCCGCGACAGCGCCCAACGCCTCGGGTTCCGGATCGCCGAGCAGCCCCGGCGGGTCATCGAAGCCTGGCGCCTCGCTGGCGGCCTCGCCGGGCGCGTCCCAGTTCACGCCGCCCCCGTAGGTCGTCGCCCGTCCGGCCCGGGAGCGATTTGGCCTGCGGCGTGGCGGCGTCGCGGCATGGTGGCACGGTGCGGGCCGGGGACCGGAAGCCCCACCGGGCGGCGGTACACTCGGGAGCGCGATCCAGCCTTCAAGCCGGCACCGTTTCCGCGTGCCGTCGAACTCGGGACCGGAGGTCCTGTCCGTGCAGATCCGCGTTGTCTCCGCTCGTCCGTGGGAGGTTCCGGCTGACCTCCTCGTGGTCCCCGTCGCGGGGGAGCCGGTCTTCGCCGATGAGCTCGGCGAGATCGACCGCCGGTCGGGTGGCGAGCTCCGCGCGCTCAATGCGTTCGGCGAGGTGCGGACGAAGGCGTACGCCGCCGCCCTCGGTGCCCCGGGTGAGCTGCCGGTGCGGCGGGTTCTCATGGTGTGGGCGGGCAAGGCTGAGACCTTCGACCTCGAGGTCGCCCGCAGGGTCGCCGCGAGCGCGATGCGTCGCCTGGCTGGCCGGTCTGTGGGCTCCGTGGCCGTCTGGCTGGCGCCGCTCGCCAAGGGGCTGGGCGGCGACGAGGCGACGGCCGCAGAGCAGGCGGCGCGCGGAATCGTCGAGGGCGGGTTCGAGCCGAAGACCATCTACCGCCCGGACACCGATGAGGCACCGCCGGCGCTCGACGAGCTGATCCTGGTCGCGGCACCGGGCAGCGCCGTGGCGCCGCTGGTCGCCGCGGCAGAGCGCGGACAGATCATCGGCGAGGGCGCCAACCTCGCCCGCCGCCTCGCCAACCGCTCCGCGAACGACGTCACGCCGGTCGTCCTGGCCGAGGAGGCCTCCGCGATCGCCGAGGCCCACGGGCTCTCGATTGACGTCATCGACGAGCACCGCGCCGCCGAGATGGGCATGGGCATGTTCCTCGCCGTCGGCAAGGGCAGCGACAACCCGCCGCGGATGATCGTGATGCGCTCGGGCGAGGAGGGCGCCCAGGACAGCCTCGGCCGCCGGCTCGCGCTGATCGGCAAGGGGGTCTGCTTCGACTCCGGCGGCATCAGCATCAAGCCGGCCGCGCGCATGGAAGAGATGAAGATGGACAAGACCGGTGCGTGCACCGTGATCGCGGCCATCGCCACCGTCTCGCGCCTCGCGCCGGGCCTGCCGATGCTGGCGGTCGCGCCGGCCGTGGAGAACATGCCCGGGCCCCACTCGTCGCGGCCCGGCGACGTGGTCAAGGCGCTCAACGGCAAGTGGGTGGACATCATCAACACCGACGCCGAGGGCCGGCTCATCCTCGGCGACGCGATGACCTACGCCGAGCAGCTGGGAGCGACGCATCTCGTGGACGTCGCCACGCTCACCGGCGCGGTGGCCCGGGCGCTGGGCAACATGGTGAGCGGCGCCTTCGCCTCTCCCGACCCGTGGTGGGACCACGTCGCCGCGGCGGCCGCTCGGGCCGGCGAGCGCTTCTGGCGCCTCCCGCTGGTGCCCGACTACGCACCCGAGATGGAGTCGGTCTACGGCGACATCGTGAACTCGGGGGAGGCTGAGGGCTCGCTCGTGCGGAGCGGCATGTTCCTCGACCGGTTCCACACGGTGCCGTGGGCCCACCTCGACATCGCCGGGACCGCCTACTACACCAAGCGCTACCCCTTCGCGCCGCGCGGCGCCTCCGGCGCGGCCCACGCGACCCTCGTGGAGCTCGCGCTGGCCGGCAAGGGCTGAGCGGGTCCTCGCCTCCTGCTTGAGCATCGTTGCCGGCCGCGCCGGCCCGCGGGCCTGGCAGGGTCAGCCGCCGC
>JAJYMP010000256.1 GCA_021786915.1 Chloroflexota bacterium | reverse complement strand
GACGTCCGGATGCCGAGGTACGCGAAGGCGAGGAACAGCACGATCACCAGGCCCGCGCCGATCAGGCCGAACTCCTCGCCCACGATCGCGAAGATGAAGTCGTTCGAGGCGTTGGGGACGAACAGGCCGCCGGCGAGGCGGCTCTCCCCCAGACCAGCTCCGAGGACCCCGCCGAGGGCCAGCGCGAGGAACCCCTGGACGCTGTGGTACCCGGCCACCGGGTTCGAGAACGGGTCCAGCCAGGCGTTGATCCGGTCCATCTGGTAGCCGTGCATGAACTTGAAGAACACGACCGGCACGGCGGCCGCGCCGAGGGCCAGGAGGTGCAGCACGTTGGCGCCGGCGAGGAAGAACAGCAGGAGCGCGGTGAAGCCCAGCACGGAAGCGGTTCCGAGGTCCGGCTCCAGCAGGACCAGCACGATCGCGGGGGCCATGAGGAGCAGGAACGGCACGGTCCCCGACCAGAACTTGCGGACGCCGGTCCCCTTCTTCTCGAACCAGTAGGCGAGGTACACCACCAGGGCGAGCTTCATGATCTCGGCCGGGTGGAAGGCCGGCAGCGGCCCGACGACCAGCCAGCGCGCAGACCCGCCGACCACCTTGTTGATCCCAGGCACGAAGACGAGGACCAGCGCCGCCAGCGCGGCGACGAACAGCGGCAGCGCGACCAGCCGGAGCAGGCGGTAGTCCACCCGCATCATCACCGCCATGGCCACGAGGCCCAGCGCGGCCCAGGTGATCTGCGGCCCGACGATCGCGAACGTGTCGTCCGTCTGGAGGTAGGCCTTCATCGCGGACGACGAGTAGACCATCAGGATGCCGATCGCGGCCAGGGCGACGATGGCGACGAGGATTCCGTACTCTGGGTCGTGACGCTCGCGCTGGAGCGTCTGCTCGATTCGGGGCGTCGCGCGGGGGCGTGTGGCGGTCCGCGTCAGCGGCGCGACAGCGCTCATGCTGGCCTCCCATCGCTTCTGCCTGCGGGTCGCGTCCCCGGCGCGGCCAGCCGCCCGACCGCATCGATGAACGCCCGGCCGCGGGCGGCGTAGTCCACGAACATGTCGAACGAGGCGGCGGCTGGACTGAGCAGCACGGTCGCCGTCGTCCCCTCGGGCAGGTCGTCGAGGCGCGAGCGCGCGATCCGGGCGGCGGCCGTGACCGCCTCCTCGAGCGTGGGCGCCTGCGAGGTGCGGGTCAGGCCCGCCGCGTTGAACAGCGACTCCAGGCGGGGCCCGCTCTCGCCGATCAGCACGGCGGCGTACGCCCGGGAGGCGGCGACCTCCGCCAGGTCGCCCAGGTCGTTGCCCTTGTCGCGGCCACCCGCGATCAGCACCACCGGCGCCGGGAATGCGCGCAGGGCGGCGATCACGGCATCGGGCTGCGTGCCCTGGGAGTCGTTCACGAAGCGCACACCGTCGATCATCCCGACTGTCTGGAGGCGGTGCTCCACGCCGGTGAAGGCCGATGCCGCCCGGCGGACGGCGTCGGGCGCCACGCCGAACAGCAGGCCCACCGCGATCGCCGCGAGCGCGTTGGAGACATTGTGCGCGCCCGGGATCTGCAGCTCCTCGACCGGCATGATCGCGCCGCCGAGCCCGCTCTGGGCCGCTCCGCCGCCGGCGAGCGGCAGCCGCTCCACGCCCGCCGAGAGGATCCAGCCGTCCACCACGCCCAGCCCGCCCGGCACCGGCCGCTCGTTGCGGTACAGCACAGCGGGCGCCGTGCCGAGCCCGGCATACCCGCCGACCACCGGGTCCTCGAGGTTGAGCACCAGCGCGCCGTCGGGATCGACCAGCTCGGCCAGCCGTCGCTTGACGCGCCGGTACGCCTCGAGCGTGCCGTGCCGGTCGAGGTGGTCCGAGGTGACGTTGGTGTAGACCGCGACCGTGGTTCCGCGGGACAGCTTCGGCAGCTGGAGCTCCGAGAGCTCGATCACCACGCGGTGGGCCGGCGTCAGCTCCGGCAGGCGCTCCACCAGGGGCGTGCCGATGTTGCCGCCCAGGACCGCGGGGTGGATCGGGTCGGCCGAGAGGATCGCGTGGGCCAGCGACGACGTCGTCGTCTTGCCCTTCGTCCCGGTGACGCCGATCGTCGGCGACGGGCAGAGGCGCAGGAACAGGTCGGCCTCGGTCACGAGCTGTGGCGCGGCGCGGTCCCCGTCCGCCCGGGCGTCGACCAGTGCCTGCAGCTGGCCGCGGAGGCGCGGCTCGGTCGTCGGAAAGTCGTTGGTGATCGAGGGTGACGTCGCGACCAGGGCCGCGTCGGTCCAGGTCGAGGCCGGATCCACGTCGGGCCCCAGCCGGAGCGCCACGTCGCGGGCGCCGAGCTGCCCGATCGCCGCCTCGAGCTCGCCGGCGGCTCGGCCGTCGTAGACCGTCACTCGCGCCCCGGCATCGTGGAGGAAGCGGGCGAGCGCCACGCCGCTGCGGGCGAGGCCGAGCACGGTGACCGGCCGTCCGTCCAGGGCGCCACGCCGAACGTCGTCGATGGTGAGCGCGTCAAGGTCGATCGTCGGCATCGCAGGCTCCTAGTGGATGGCCTTGATCGACGCCGAGAAGAGCGTCACGCCGAGGAGCCCGGCCAGGATCCCGATGATCCAGAACCGCAGGGCGATCTTCTCCTCGTCCCAGCCGCCCAGCTCGAAGTGGTGGTGCAGCGGGGCCATCCGGAAGATGCGCTTGCCGCCGGACAGCTTGAAGTAGCCGATCTGGATGATGTCCGACACGGTCTCCATGACGAACACGAAACCCACGATGGGCAGCACCAGGATCTGGCCGCTGATGAGCGCGATCACGGCCAGCGTGGCGCCCAGGCTGAGGGACCCGGAGTCCCCCATGAACACCTGCGCGGGGTGGACGTTGAACCACAGGAAGCCCAGCAGCGCGCCGATGATGAGCGCGCACAGGAGGGCGATGTTGGGCTGCTCGGGCTGGTTGAGGAGCCCGATGATCATGAACGAGACGAACGCGAAGGCGAGGGTGCCGCCCGCCAGGCCGTCGAGGCCGTCGGTGATGTTGACGCCGTTGGAGGCGGCGACGATGGCGAACGCGGCGAACGGCACGTAGATCCCCGGGTCGACGGGCACTTCGCCCACGAACGGCACGCGGATGGCGGTGATCTGGTAGGTGCTCTGGATCTGCCATGCGACCGCGACGCCCACGACGATCTGCCAGAGCAGCTTCTGGCGGGCCCGGATGCCCTCGCCGGTCCGGGCATTGAGGTAGTCGTCGAAGGCGCCGAGGAGGCCGACGCCCGCCAGGGTGGCCAGCGGCGCGATGATGCCGCCCTGCACGGGGCGCAGCATCGCGAACACCGCCAGCACGACGGCGATCAGCAGGAGGCCGCCCATCGTGGGCGTCCCCCACTTGACCATGTGGCTCTGGGGACCCTCCTCGCGGATCTGCTTGGCGAACCCGAAGTGCCGCAGGAGCCGGATGTACGGCGGCATCAGGATCACGACGATGAAGAACGCCAGGAGCAGGCCCTGGATCAGCTCGATCGTCACGGGGCCGCCTCGCCGCCGAGGCGGCCAACCAAGTCCGCGATGAGCACCTCGAGCCCGACCCCGAGGTGGTCCCGCACCGGCTCGTCGAGGCCGATCCCCTGCGACGCCTTGACGAGCACGACGTCGCCCGCCCGCAGCCGCCTGGCAGCCTCGTCGGCCGCGTCCCGGCGGCTCGCGGCGCGCACGACCGCTTCGGGCGCCATGCCGGCCATCAGCGCCGCGTCGGCGATTCCGGCCGCCTCGCCGCCCGGCGCGCCAGCCGCGACGATGAGCAGGTCCGCAGTCCGCGCGACCGCGGCGCCCACCGCCGCGTGGCCGGACTGGGAGACCGCGCCGAGCTCCAGCATGTGCCCGAGCAGGGCCACGCGCCGTCCGGGCAGCCCGGCCAGCAGGTCGAGCGCCGCGAGCATCGACCCGGGCGACGCGTTGTAGCTGTCGTCGACGATCGTGATGCCGGCGGCGCGGATCAGCGTGGAGCGGTGCGGCGCGGATCCGCCAGTCGCCAGGCCGGGCACGATCTCGCCCAGCGTCATCCCGGCGGCCAGGCCAGCCGCAGCGGCCGCCAGCGCGTTGTGCACGCCGATCCGGCCGGGCCGGGCGATGGCGACCTGGCGCTCCCCGTCCGCGGTGACCAGGCGGAAGCGCATCCCCTCGAAGCCCAGCGAGGCGACGTCCTCGGCCCGGACGTCCGCCTCGGGGCTGAAGCCGTAGGTCAGGACGCGCGCCGTCGTGCGAGCCCCCATGCGGCGCACCCGCGGGTCGTCGGCATTGAGCACGGCAACGCCGCCCTCGGCCGCCGCCGGAAGCGCCTCGACCAGCTCCGCCTTCGCGTCCTCGATCGCCTCGATCGACCCGAGTCGCGAGAGGTGCACGGGCTGGACCGCGGTCACGATGCCGATCGACGGGCGCGCGATCGCGGCCAGGTCGCGGATCTCGCCGCGCGCATACATCCCCATCTCGAGGACCATGGCCCCATGCTCGGGGCCCAGCTCGAGGACCGTCAGCGGCAGGCCGACCTCGTTGTTGCGGTTGCCCTCGGAACGCAGGGTCTTGAAGCGTCCGGCGAGCACCGCGGCGGCCGCCTCCTTGGTCGAGGTCTTCGCGATGGAGCCCGTGACGCCCACCACGAGCAGCGAGAATCGGGTGCGCCAGGCTGCCGCGATCGCCTGGAGGGCGCGCAGGGGGTCGGGCGCGAGCACCACGGTGACGTCGCCCAGCGCCTCGAGCCGCGACTCGCCCGAGGCGACATCAGGCTCCCGGCCCACGACGAGGGCGGTCGCACCGGCGCGGACCGCGTCGGCGAGGAAGCGGTGGCCGTCGGTGCGCTCGCCGGGGAGCGCCACGAACACCATGCCGGGCGCCACCACGCGCGAGTCCACCGCGCCCCCGCGGGACGGCCGGGACCCACGGCACAGCAGGCGGCCGCCCGTGGCCGCGACGAGGTCGTCGGCGGTGAGGCCGAGCTCGCGGGACGACGGAACGGCAGCAGGAGTGGACGGCCGGACGCGGTCAGTCACGGCCGTGAGTGTCGCACGGGAGGTCACGGAGCGACCGCGGGCGGTGGCGGCACAACCTGCGTCTCCGGCACGAGGTAGGGCGTGGTGATCGAATCGTGGGCGATCCGGCGGAAGAGCTCGAACGACATGACCGGCATCTCGAGCTGGCCCTGGCGAATCACCTTGGGAGTGCCCTGATCGATCCGCACCGCCACCACGAGGTCCGGGTGGCCCGGGTTCCGCGCGATGTAGCCGACGAACGAGTAGTTGAACAGGTCCTTCTTCCAGTCGTTCTTGGTGGTGTCCCAGATCTGCGCCGTCCCGGTCTTGCCGCCCACCTCGAAGCCCGGGATCAGCGTCCGGTTCCGGTAGAACGGCACCGTGGAGACGACGCCCTTCATCATCTGCATCAGGGTCTGCGAGAGCTGCGGGCTCATGACGCGGCCCTTCGACACCGCCAACGTGTCCTGGTTGCCGATGGACTTCACGACCCGCGGCTGGACCAGCGTGCCGCCGTTGAGCATGGCGCTGAAGCCCTGGGCCAGCTGGATCGGCGTCACGGCCATGCCCTGCCCGAACGCGGCGTTGGCGAGGTCGATCTGGCGCCACGGCGCCTGTGAGGGGTCGTGGAGGATGCCCGGCACCTCGTTCGCCACGTCGATGCCCGTGTTCTGGCCGAAGCCCAGCCGCAGCCACGTGCTGTAGAGGATCTTCGCCGCCTGGTTCGTCGTGGGGCTCAGCCGGAGTGCGGCCTGCGCCGCCACCACGTTGCGCGAGAACGCGACCCCGTTGGCGAAGGTCATCCGCGGCATCGGCTTCTTGTCCGCGTCGTCCACGTGGGTGAGGTGGTTGTCGAGCCACAGGCGGCCCGGGTCGTTGAACTTGGTCGTCGGCTGCACCACGCCGGTGCCGATCACGGCGGTGGCGGTGGGCATCTTGAACACCGAGCCCGGCTCGTAGACCGTGGACACGTTGGGGTCGAGGAAGGCTCCCGGATTGGTGTTGGCGACCTGCTGGTAGTCGTTGGCGTTGTACGAGGGGTAGCTCGCGTAGGCGTAGATCTCGCCGCTGTACGGGTCCATGACGACGGCCGACACCCGCTTCGCGCGGTCCGCGATCCACGTCGCGAGCAGCTCCTGCTCCACCGCGATCTGCAGCGAGGCGTCGATCGTGAGCTCCAGGTCCTCGCCAGGGTAGCCCTGCTCCATGACAGTCGACGTGTCCGGGATCAGATTGCCGCTGCCGTCCTGTTGGGCCGCCACCACGGTGTCCTTGCCGGCCAGCTGCGTCTGGTAGTACTGCTCGACGCCGTACTGGCCCAGGCCCTGCTGGTTCACGAAGCCCAGCAGCTGCGCGGCGAGGGTCGTGCCGGGAGCGCCGCCCGCCTGCGGGTACTGGCGCAGCTCCTCCGGCTCGAGGATCAGGTCGAAGGCCGTCGGGTGGGCGGCCCCGACCGCCGCTCGGACGGCGCCGGACTGTGCCGGCGTCAGGTCGTGCGCGAGCACCGCGTAGGGGCGCCCGGAGTTGACGAGGTCCGTCACGGTCGTGGCGGCGTCGCCGGACAGGCCGAGGATCTGCACTGCCGTCGCGGCGGTCTGGGTGCGCTGGTCGGGCGTCTGGTCCTTGGAATCCACGGCCAGACGATCACGATTGACGCTCGTGGCGAGGAGCACGGTGCCGGTCCGGTCGTAGATCGAGCCTCGCTGAGTGGGGATGGAGTACGTGGTCGAGGACTGTCGGACGGCCATCGCGGCGAGGTCGTTGCGGCGTGTGACCTGCCAGTACGCGAGCCGCGTGCCGAGCGCGCCCGCGACGATCACGAACACAAGCAGGACGAGCAGCGCGCGAACCCTGGAGTCCGTTCGGCCGAGCATGGGGCCCTCGCCTACCGGGCCTGGACGATGAGCGGCTCGCGGAGGGGGCCGAGCCCGTAGTCCACGGCGAGCGTCTTGATGGCCGGGGCCTTGCCGAGGCGGTTGAGGTCGTTGCGCAGGTCTGCGGCCTGGTCCCCGAGCTGGCGGGCCTGGGTGGCCAGGTGGTCGGTCTCGTAGCCCGTCGCCGAGACGCGGATGTCCTGCGAGAGCGAGAAGAACGCGGCCGCGAACGCGACGACGATGGCGGCGAGCAGGAGCGCCAGCCGTGACGGGCCGCGACGAGCGCGGACGGCCGCGCGGGGGCGGCGGCGTGAGAGGGCGGGTGCGCCGAGGCCAGCGCCGATTCCGATGCTGATCCGCGGCGCCCGCGGCAGGACGATGACGCGCTGGCGCGCGCCCTGGTAGACGGCCATGGCTTCAGTCGCCCAGGACGAAGCGGAGGCGTGGCGTCCGCGGGTCGAGGAACGCGAAGCGGTCGGCGAGCGCGATGGGACCAATGTCGTCCAGGGCGGCCTCGAAGGGCTCCTGGGCGAGTTCGCGACCGCGGCGCTCGGTCAGCTCGTGCTGGCGGCGGCCGTAGGTCTTGCGGCGGGACGACTGGTGGCGCTTGCTCACGGGACTCCTCCTCCGTGGGCGGGACCGGCAGGTGCCGGATGAACGGGGTCGCGGGGTTCCGTCGCTTCGACGGGGGCGTCTGGTCCTCTTCCTGGCGGGTCTGTCCTCCTCGGGCTTGCGGGTCCAGGTCAGGCGGCGAGCCGTTCAGCGGCCCTGAGGCGAGCGCTGCGCGCCCGCGGGTTGGCGTCGGTCTCCGCCTCGCTGGGCGTCAGGGAGGGGCGCGTGACGAGACGCAGGCGGGGCGAGTGCCCGCACACGCAGACCGGTGCCTCGGGCGGGCAGATGCAGCCCCGCCGCTCGGCATTGAGGAACTGCTTGACGATCCGGTCCTCGAGCGAGTGGTAGGACAGGACGACCAGGCGCCCGCCCGGCCGAAGCAGGTCCACGGCCGCGGCGAGGCCGGCCCCGAGGGCGTCGAGCTCGCCGTTGACGGCAATGCGCAGCGCCTGGAACACGCGCGTCGCGGGGTGCGTGCGGCGTCGCAGGCGCGGGTTGGCGGGCACGACGCGCTCGACCAGCGCCGCCAGATCCTCCGCCGTGCCGACGGAGGCCGTGGCTCGGGCGGCCACGATGGCCTTCGCGATTCGCCACGCCGCGGGCTCCTCGCCGTACCGGCGGAACAGCGCGGCCAGTTCGTCCGCGCTCAGGGTCGCGAGGAGCTCGGCGGCGGGCACGCCTCGCGAGGTGTCGAAGCGCATGTCGAGCGGGCCGCCGGCGCGGAACCCGAAGCCGCGGTCCGTGTCGGCCAACTGGAACGAGGACAGCCCGAGGTCGAACAGCATCCCGTCCACGGCGCCGAAGCCGGCGGCCGGTGCCACGTCGGCAAGCTCGCTGAAGTTCGCCTGGCGCAGGACGAGCCGGTCGCCGAACCGGGCGAGCCGCCGGCCGACGCGCTCGATCGCGGCCTCGTCGGCGTCAAGTCCCAGGACGCGGCCGTCGGGGCTGGCGGCCTCCAGGATCCGCTCGGTGTGCCCACCGCCGCCGACCGTGGCATCGATCTGGAGGCTGCCGGGCTGCGGGGCGAGCGTCCCGAGGACCTCGTCTGGCATCACCGGCTGGTGCCCTACCTCCATCATTCCTCCAACGGCTTGGCGACGGATCCCGGGCGGACCCTGGAAGCGCATGTGGTGCGACGTCAGATCCTCAGACCGCTGATGGCGGCGCCGAACGCGGCGTCGTCATCGAGCATTGCCGTCTGGGCATCCCAACGGGCGGGGGCCCAGATCTCCGCGTGGCTCCGCGAGCCCACCACGATGACCTCGCCCTCGAGCCCGGCGAACTGGCGCAGGTTCTCCGGGATCAGGATCCGGCCCTGCCGGTCCAGCTCTGCCTCGACTGCGCCCCCGAAGAGCCGGCGCTCCAGCGCGCGGGCCGCCGGATCCGTCATCGGGAGGCCCGCGACCTTCTCCGTGATGGCGTCCCACTCGCTGCCCGGCAGGATGGCGAGACAGGCGTCGAGCCAGCGGCTGACGTAGATCGGCCCGGCCAGCAGGGCACGCATCTTCGACGGGACGGCGATGCGTCCCTTGTCGTCGATCTGGTGCCGGTACTCGCCGGTGAAACCCTGGCCGCTGACCACTGCGCTGAGGCGCTCCTGACGTCGATGGGGGGTTCGAGAGGTGGTGGGTCACTGGAGTTCGACTCCCCACTTTCCTCCACTTCGCCCCACTCACGCGATGATAGCGCGCGGATTCGCAGAGTCAACGCCGATTTCCGGCGTTCGGACGCCAAACGTGTCCTTCGAGCCGGCCACCGCCTCCGACGCCCTGGCGTGGCCGGGGATCCCCAAGCCACGCGAGGCCATCGGGCGCCTCCGGCCGCGGCTCCGGTCGTGCCGGGACGGATCGGGGCGCGAGCTGCTCGACGTGGCGGACGGGGGTTCGCATCTCCCGACGAACCAGCGCCGGCTCGCTTCCTCAGCGAGCACGACAACGCCTTCCCCGGCTCACGCCGACCGATCGCCGGATCACCGGCGGCATAGCCCAGCGAGCGGCCTCGGCCAAGCGCGGGTCGCGCTCTTCGTCGACGGCTACCTCACCGGCGCCTGGCGCCTCCTCGGCCGCGGCAGCCCGGCTCGAGTCGAGCTGGAGGCGCATCGCCCCCGGTCACGGGCCGCTCGGGACCAGGTCGACCGCGAAGCGGCTGAGCTCGCCCGCTTCCTCGCTCTCGGCGAGGCGAAGCTCGAGGTCCCCTGGGTCGATGGGAGCTCTCGGCGCATCGAGGCGCGCACCGTGACCGGCGCGTCGCCACGTCAACGGCAGAGCCGCTCGCGGACTGCTTCGGCGATCACCACCGCCTGATTGTGCTCCGCGTCTCGAGCCCCGAACACGAGCGTGACCCGACCTGCCCGCGCATGGCCGGCAAGCTCGTCGAGCAGGCGCTCGCGATCGGGCGAAGTGAGCTCGGTCCGGTAGCGTGCGCGGAACTCCTCCCAGCGCGCCGGCTCATGGCCGAAACCGCCGGCGCAGGTCGCTGCTGGGCGCAAGCTCCCGCTCCCAGGCGTCGAGGCGAAGCTCGTCGCGCGTCCGGCCGCGAGGCCAGACGCGGTCCACGAGCACACGCCGGCCATCGTCCGGACCGGGCTCCTCGTAGGCCCGTCGGATCCGGACGGCGTCCTCCGGGTGCAGCGGCGTCACCGCGACACGGGCGCCCGCCGCGAGACGTAGTCGCCAGCCGGGCGCCGGAAGCCGACAGACAGCCGGTTCCAGCCGTTGATGGCAACGATCGCGAGCGTGAGCGCCACCTGCTCCCGCTCGTCGAACTCCGCCACCACATCCGCGTAGACGTCGTCGGGGGCACCCGTGTCGTGCAGCAGCGTGAGCGACTCCGCCCACGCGAGGGCGGCCCGTTCGCGCTCCGAGAAGCCCGGCGCCTCCCGCCACACCGCGACCAGGTGCAGCCGCTGCTCGTCCTCGCCGATCGCCCGGGCGTCCTTGGTGTGCATGTCCACGCAGTACGCGCAGCCGTTGAGCTGCGACGAGCGCAGCCGCACGAGCTCGAGCAGCCTGGGCTCTAGCGTGCTCTGGCGGACCACGCGCTCGAGGCCTGCCATGGCGGCCGCCGCTTCGGGCAGAACCGCCTGGTCATCGAGTCGTTGTGTCATGCAGTTCCTCCCGGTTCGGCCAGTTCCGGCCATGGCAGCTCGGCTCGGCGTGCTGGGCGGTCGAGCGCCGCGGAGGGCGGCCACTCGACGGCCTGCACCAAGGCGGGGGCGGACGGCGTCGAGCGCGAAGTCGAACGCGAGGGGGCCACACGCGCGACGAGGGCCGCAGGCCGGCAGCGACACGAGGCGACGAACCCTCGGGATGCGGCAGGGGCGCGGCTCGACTGCGGGATGCCATCCGACACGCAGTCTACGTCCGGATCTCGGCCATCGACCCGCCGGCGGTTCTGTCCGATCGTCCGGTGGGGCCCGTCGACCCGGTTGCGCCTCGTGTTCAGCTACCTGGTCGGGGTTGGGATCCTGAGCGGCGTTCCCGCTTGGATCCCAGCCTGCTTCACGGTCGGGTTCCAGGCATAGACGGTATCGAGCGGCACGCCGAACCAGTGGGCGATGCTCCACAGATTGTCGCCGGACCGGACCTTGTAGATCCAGCAGCCCGCCTGGCCGGGACAGGGCTTGATGACCGCCAGCCGATCGGCAGAGGGCACGCCGCCTGAAGCGGTTGGCGTGGGCGTGGGCTTCGGCCCGGGACTCCGGGGGGTCGTGGGAGCCGGGGTGGCGCTGGGAGCGGGGCTGGCCGGTGGATCGAACGGCGAGGCGAGGTTCGAGGCCGGGCTGCTGGGCAGCGGGCTGCCGGCGGGGGTGGCCGCGGCAGCCGACGGGCCGGGACTCGCGGACCCGATCACGCCAGAGGCGACAGCGCCAACGCGGCCCGAGGAGACGGCAGCGCTGGGCAGGTCGATGCCTCCACGCTGGAGGACGAAGCCGAAGGACACGCCGGCCGAGAGCGCCACGACGACCAGCGCGGCGGCGGTGGCGCGGGGCATCGCCGGGATGCGGATCCGGCGCACGGCTGGAGAGCTCCCGGCGGCGGCGCGACGGTAGCGCGGGCAGTCGACGTGCGCCGCACCGAGGCAGACCAGCTCCTGCTGCTGACGTGACAGGACCCGGGGCCCGGCGATGGCCACGCAGCGATGGTCCTCACTGGGCGCATCACCAGGTTCGAGGAGCATCCCGGTTGAATCGAGGCGGAGGAGCGGACAGGGGACGCTGCGCGCGGACCGGTGGAAATCGGGATGGCCGGATGCCCCCGCGCCGAGGTCGCGGGCCTCTTGTGAGGGTGCCCACCACTGCGGCTCGCTCAGGGTCGATTGCCTCCTGTGCGCGGTGTCCGGCGCCTGCGACCCCGCTCCACGGGAGTCTAGTACCTCCGGCCGCTTGTCCGGGTTGATTCGCAGATGTTAGGCTCCGCCTCAGCCGATTGATTCGGGGGTCGGCGAAGGTCATTGCCGCGTCCCTGAAGCATGAGGCCAGCGCAGTCCGAATGGCGCTCCCGCTGCCGTCCGTCCCCACCTCTCCCGAGGTCGAGGCGACGCGACTCGCGCCCCATCGAATCCGTCGCTGCAACTATCGGCGCCTGATCTCCCTCGAGCGCCCGAAGGAGCGCGTGTACGAGGCCGAGTGCCTCTACCCGGATCGCAGACTGCCCATCCCGCTCGGCGACCTGGACTCCTGCCTCCCCATCTGCAACGCCTGCACGGCCCCGCACATCTTCCGGGCAGACGAGGACTAGGGGCCGAGCAGGGACCCACGCCCGGCCGCGCAGGACAAAGTCGCGCTCGCTCGTCGTCGCGCTGCCGCGACCAGGGGTGGTGCCAGCGACAGGAGCCTCGAGGGCAGCTTCAGCGGGTGTATGAGCGGGCGATTGCGCTCCGCAGGCCAGCCTCGGTGACCGATCGCAACCGTGGGCTCTCGATGCGCGACAGCCACGGCTGGAACTGCTCGACGGAGTGGAGTCCGGGCACGTCCAGCTCCGGCAGGCGGCGGGGCCGACCCCGGTGGGCCGCGGAGACGTAGCACAGGTCGAAGATGGCCTTGACCGGTGTCGCCACCGGGCCGTTGCGCGTTTCCTCCCAGCCGCCGAACAGCGCGGGGGGCAGGTGGTGGACAGTGTAGGTCCCGACCGCCGTCTCGATCGTCCGAGCCCGGTCGAGCGAGGCGACGCTGGTCGTTCTGGGGCGCTGGTCGATCGCGCCGGCGATGTTGAGCGCCGAGAGGAACGAGATGTAGGCGGGGTGGGGCCGCAGGACGTCGCGCACGATCGCCGTCGCCAAGGGGCGGCCAGGCCCGATGTGCCACAGCCCGGCCCGCAGGCGCATGGCGCGGCCCTCGGCCTCGAGCGCCCTCAGGGTCCGGCTTGCAGCCGACGCGCTTATGCGGAGGGCCGCCGCCGCCTCGGCGGTCGTCACAACACCGCCGAGCCCTTCCAGGCGGGCGTAGGCTGCGAGGCCGGTCACCGCAGCGCCTCCAGCCGCTCGACGACCTTGAGGACCATGTCCGACCACACCTCCTCGCGCTCGTAGACCGGCACCTGGTCGTCCTCGATGAACTCGACCACGAGCTCGCGGTAGTCGTCGTAGCCGATCGAGAACGCAGCCGCCACC
>JAJYMP010000188.1 GCA_021786915.1 Chloroflexota bacterium | reverse complement strand
GCCTCGCCCGCTCGGGCTGGACGCGCGAGTTCTACGACGGCCAGATCGCCAAGGGCAAGCGCCACCACGCCGCCCTCCGGGCCCTCGGCAACCGCTGGCTCGAGGTGCTCTGGCACTGCCTCATCCGTGGCGTCCGGTACGACGAGGCGACCCATGTCGCCAACCGAACCCGCGCGCTCCAGCGAGCCGCGTGAAATGGGGGTTGACAAAGGGTGTCTCACCCGCCGAGCCCCGGGCACGACGCCCGGAGGCGCATGGCTGGGCGGCCCATCACGGCGCCGCCCAGCGGACGGTCGCCTCGACCTGGTGGCCGCCCCTGTCCGGGAGCGGCCAGCCGCACGCCTCGCAGAACGGGTGGTCGGTGTGGACCTCGTTGGCCTCGTCGCACATCGGGCACACCACGGGGTCCGCGGTGACCTCGATCGCCACGCCCTCCAGCCCGCGCGCCCGGAGGGCCAGCTCGGCGTGCATGCGGGCGGATTCGACGCCGACGTGGATCGGGTCGAGGACTCGGATCTCCACCCCCACCGGCCGGCGCACCCCCGCCGTGCCCGAGCCGGCGCCCGCCACCTCGTCGGGCCCCGGCGCCGCCAGCGCGTCGGCGATGGCGGCGCCGAGGAGCCCGGCCTCATGCATCGGCGGACTCGCCCTCCTCGCGAGCCTGCTCCTCCGGCGAGCGCCCGACGAGGCCCTGCGCCTCGACCGTCCGCCCCACCCGGATGTTCTTGTACCCGGAGAACATCGACGAGAGGACGCCATCGCGCTCCTCGATGTCGATCAGGATCGACGAGTACACGTGGTGGATCATGAACGCGAGGAACAGGAACGTCAGGATGTTGTGGACCAGCCGGACGGTCTGGATGCCGCCCGGGAGGATGCCGCTCCAGCCGAACAGGTCGTGGAACGGACCGGTCTGCATGATCCAGCCGAACAGCAGCAAGCCCGACACCACCTGGGCGTACAGGCCCACCGCCACGATCGTGTAGGCGAGGCCGGCCAGGTGGTTGTGCCCCGCGTAGGGGACCGGGTGCTTCCGCCGGCCGGCGTAGTACCGGGCCATCTCCTTCATGAAGTGGAACTGCTCGCGGCGGTGCGGGATGATCTGGCGCCAGCTCGAGAAGCTGTTGCCCACGAACCCCCAGTAGGACCGGACCGCCACCGAGAGGCTGAACACGATCGCGAAGATCTCGTGCCAGTACCGGACGTCGGCCATCCGCGAGGACGCCTCCACCGGGCTCGACGGCACGAGGTAGGGTCCGTGCATGTACAGCCCGGTCGCGGCGAGCACCATGATCGAGATCACGATGAGCCAGTGCGTGACGCGGACTGGGATCTCCCAGACGTAGATCGGCTCGGAGCCGATCGTCTCGTCGTCTCCGGGGACCCGAGCGCCGGTCCGGAGGGCGGCCATCACCGCACCTCCACGCGCACCCGCTCTTGCCCCTTGGCATCCACCACGTGGACCGCGCACGCAAGGCACGGGTCGAACGAGTGGATCGTCCGCAGCAGCTCGAGCGGCCTGGTGGGATCGGCGACCGGCGTGCCCTCGAGGGACGCCTCGTACGGGCCGGTCTGGCCCTTCTCGTCGCGGGGCCCGGCGTTCCAGGTGGACGGGACGACCGCCTGGTAGTTGACGATCTTGCGGTCCTTGATCTTGACCCAATGGCCCAGCGCGCCACGCGGCGCCTCGTGGAAGCCCCAGCCCTCGGCCTCGGCCGGCCACGTCGAGGGATCCCACTTCGACCCGTCGTGGATCCTGAGGTCGCCGTTCTCCATGTTCGTCATCAGCTGGGCGAGCCAGCCGTCCATGAGGTCGAGCAGGTAGACCGTCTCGAGCATCCGGGCGGCGACCCGGCCGAGGGTCGAGAACAGGGCGGCGGCGGGGGCGTCGCCCAGCGCGTGGAGCGCGCCGTCCACCAGCCCCTTGACCGCGGTGTTGCCGGAGCCGTAGGCGACCAGCATCCGGGCCAGCGGGCCGACCTCCATCGGCATGCCGTCGTAGCGCGGCGCCTTGAGCCAGCTGTACTGCTCGTTGTCGCCCAGGTTGAGGCTGTCGTACGGCGGCTGCGGGCCGGTGTACTTGGGCTTGGTCTGCCCGTCGAACGGGTGGAGGGCGGCCGCGCCCCCGTCGTAGGTGTAGTAGGAGCGTGCGATCGCCTCGGTGACCTTCTGTTGGTCGAACGGGAGGACCTTGGACAGGTCGCCGTTGACGATGATGCCGCGCTGGAACCCGAACTTGGCCTGGTCGTTCTGGAGCCCGTCCTGCAGGGCGCCGTACGAGAGGTAGTTCTTGTGCCCCGCGCCGATGGACCACCATTCCTTGTACCCGGCGAACCCGCCGATGGCGAGCACGTCGGGCTTGTACACGTCGGTCACGAAGGAACGCATCATCTTGATGCGCTCTGCGATGAACGTCATCCGCTCCCAGTTGATGACGTTGGGCGAGTTCGGGTCGAGGGCCGACGCCATGCCGCCGACGAGGTAGGTCTGGAGGTGCGGGTTCTTGCCGCCCAGCACCGAGTGGATCTTGATGACCTCGCGCTGCCACTCGAGCGCGTCGAGGTAGTGCGAGACCGCCAGCAGGTCCACCTCAGGCGGCAGCAGGTAGGCCGGGTGGCCCCAGTAGCCGCTGGCCATGAGGCTCAGCTGGCCCGAGTCCACGAGCTTCTGGACGCGCGCCTTGACGGCGGCGAACTGCGTCTCGGAGCTGCGGTCGTAGGTCGAGATCGACTGCGCGAGCTTGGCGGTCGCGGCCGGGTCAGCCTTGAGCGCACCGGTCACGTCCACCCAGTCGAGCGCGTGCAGGTGGTAGAAGTGGATGACGTGGTCCTGGATGTGCTGCGCGCCGGCGATCAGGTTCCGGATCAGCCGCGCGTTGGGCGGGATCTCGATCCCCAGCGCGTTCTCCACCGCGTACACCGAGGCGTGCGCGTGGACGGTCGTGCAGACGCCGCAGATGCGCTGCGCCCAGATCCAGGCCTCGCGAGGGTCGCGGCCCTGGAGGATGAGCTCCATTCCCCGGAACATCGTCCCGGATGACCACGCCTTGGAGACCTTGCCCCCGTCGACCTGGGCCTCGATGCGGAGATGACCTTCGATCCTGGTGACAGGATCGATGACAATGTTCGCCATCGTCCGCTCCTACGCGCTGGTGCCGGTGCCGTCGGACGGCGCGGCGGGGGTGGGCTCAGGGGTGGGCTCCGGGCCGGGGTGCTCCGGGCCGGGGCCCACGGTGCCGTCGGGCGCGAGCGTCGCCCTGCGGCGGTCGCGTGCCTTGCGCGCGACGACGGACGCGGCGTGCGCGGCGGTGGCGACCGACACGACGCCGATGGCGCCCAGGCCGATCGTCTGCGCATCGACGTCGACGCCGAACATCTTCACGTCCGGCAGGCGGTCGTAGAACGGGGTCATCCGCTCCCAGAACCGCGGCGAGGCGCAGGCGATGCAGCCGTGGCCGGCGCCGATCGGCCAGCTCGTGCCGCTGTTCCAGCGCACGATCGGGCAGTTGTAGGTGGCCTGCGGCCCCTTGCAGCCCATCTTGTAGAGGCACCAGCCGTTGCGGTGGCCCTCGTCGCCCCACGCCTCGACGAAGCGGCCGGCGTCGAAGTTGGCGCGGCGCTCGCACTGGTCGTGGACGAGGTGCCCGTAGGCGAACAGCGGGCGGTTGTACTGGTCGAGCGCGGGGGCGGAGCCGAAGGTCAGGTAGTGGACGATGGTGGCCGTCGTGTTGGCCACGTTGTGCGGGCAGCCGCCGAGGTTGATCAGCGGCTTGTTGCCGATGACGTCACCGACGCCCACGGCGCCCGTCGGGCCGAGTCGCGGAAAGCCGCCGTCCCAGGCGCACGCGCCAACGGCGATGACGAGCTTCGAGGCGGCAGCGGCCTCCTGCAGGTGCTGGAGCGCGGTCTTGCCGGCGATCGTGCAGTAGACGCCGCCGTCGGCGGTCGGGATCGAGCCCTCGACGATCAGGATGTCGATGTCGCCCGCGGCGACGTGGTCGCCCAGGACCTTCTCGGCCGCGGCCCCGGCGCCCGCCATGATCGTCTCGTGGTACTCGAGCGAGAGCGCGTTGAGGACGATGTCGGCGATGGGCGGGTTGGAGCTGCGGAGCATCGACTCGGTGTTGCCGGCGCAGTCCTGGAACTCGAGCCAGACGACAACGGGCTTCCTCTTCGTCTCCAGGGCGTTGACGATCTGCGGGGTCATCGCCGCCGGCAGCGCGAGGAGCGCGGTCATCGCCGACGCGAACCCGAGGAACCGCCGGCGGCTGATGCCCTTGTGGGCGAGCGCGACCCGCAGCCAGTGGTCCTCCGTGGCCGGCTCGGGCGGGGCTGAACCCGCGACCGAGAGCAGATCGGGGCTCGTCACGAGCCCTTCGCCATCGCCCATCTCAACTCCTCCAGGCCTTCGTCCCGCAGTCGGACGCTCGGCTTGCCCGTTCAGCGGATTGGACGCGCCCGGCGGCCGCGTGGTCGGCGATCAGGCGCGATCGTCGGCGACCACGGTCGTCGGATGGGGAAAGGGTCGGGAGAATGGTCCCTGCGCCAAAGGGCCGCTTGGTCTCCGTCGGGGGGCCGAAAGAACCCCGGCCGGGCGACCCCATACCGAGATCCGCGGGGGTTGCCGATCAGCGGCGCAGCAGGAATCCCCTGGCCTCGGGCGGCTAACCGGCGCGGGCGACCGCATCCGCGACGCGGAACCCGGCCAAGTCCTCGAGCACCATGGACGGGGCGCCTCGGCATTAGGCGCTTCGCCCTAGCGACCCCTCGGACGGCCCTTGCTACCCTCGGCCGCAATGCGAGACCTGACGAGCCGCGCCCTCGACACGGCTACCGCGCGGGGGGCCACGTACGCCGACGTGCGTGTGGTCCGGCGCCTCGAGGAGTCAATCACCGTCAAGTCCACGAGGGTCGAGGGCGTCTCGGCCGGGGAGACCGAGGGCTTCGGCGTCCGCGTCCTGGTCGACGGAGCATGGGGCTTCGCCGCCAGCCACGACCTGAGCGCCGCCGAGGCGGACCGCGTGGCAGCGGAAGCCGTCCGGATCGCCCGGGCGAGCGCGACCACGATCCGCAACCGCGTGGTCCTCGACGACCGACCGCCGGCCCGCGGCCGCTACGAGACGCGGGTCGCCGAGGACCCGTTCACGGTCCCGCTCGACCGCAAGATCGGGGCGCTCCTCGATGCGGACCGGGCGATGAACGCCGTGAAGGGCATCGCCTGGACCGAGTCCATGTACTCGGCGCAGCGCGAGGAGAAGACCTTCGCCGCGTCCGACGGCAGCTACACCGAGCAGCGCATCACCCACGTCGGCAGCGGCCTCGAGGTCAACGCGGTCGACGGCGACGAGCACCAGCGCCGGAGCTACCCCGACAACGGCGGCCTGTGGGGCTCGGCGGGCTACGAGTTCATCCGCGCGATGGACCTGGCGGGCAACGCGGAGCGCGTGGCGCACGAGGCGGTGGAGCTGTTGAGCGCCCCGCCCCTACCCTCGGGCGTGCGCACGATCCTGCTCCACCCGAGCCAGCTCTACATGCAGGTCCACGAGAGCTGCGGCCACCCGAGCGAGCTCGATCGGGCCTTCGGCACCGAGGCCAGCTACGCCGGCACGAGCTTCCTGATGCCCGGCATGCTCGACAGCTTCCGGTACGGCTCGGACCTGTGCGACATCGTCGCCGACGCCACCGTCCCAGGCGGGCTGGGCACGTTCGGCTGGGACGACGAGGGGGTCGCGGCGCAGCAGGTCCCGCTGATCAAGGAGGGCATGTTCGTCGGGTACCTCTCGTCCCGCGAGACGGCACCGCGGATCGGGCGGCTGTCCGGTGGCGCGATGCGGGCCGACGGCTGGAACCGCATCCCGCTCATCCGCATGACCAACGTCAACCTGCTGCCGAAGCCGGGCATGAGCTTCGACGACATCGTGGCCGACACCGACGACGGGCTGCTGTTCGAGACGAACCGCAGCTGGTCGATCGACGACCGGCGGCTCAACTTCCAGTTCCGGACGGAGGTCGTCCGCGAGGTCAGGCACGGCAAGGTGGGCCGGCTGTTCCGCAACGGCACCTACACCGGCATCACCTACGAGCTGTGGCGCTCGATGGATGCCGTGGGCGACGCGAGCTCGTGGCGCATGTGGGGCACGCCCAACTGCGGCAAGGGCGAGCCCACCCAGACCGGCCACGTCGGCCACGGGGTCTCCGGGGCCAGGTTCCGCAATGTGCGGGTGGGGGTGATGTCGTGAGCGGTGACCCGCGAACCCTGGGCGCTGCCGCGGATCCCGAGGCCGCGCTGCGCATCGCCGAGGAGGTCGTGCGCCTGGCCGAGGGTGCCGGGGTCACCGAGGCCGAGGCGCTGGTGATCTCCGGCGAGTCCGCGCTGACGCGGTTCGCCAACTCGGAGGTCCACCAGAACGTGGCCTCATCGGAAGCGTACGTCAACCTGCGGGTCGCGCGGGGGCGGCGCGTGGGCGTGGCCTCCTCGGGCCGCACCCACGCTGAGGGCCTGCGGGCGCTGGTCGAGCGCGCCGCAGCGATCGCCGCGAACGTCGAGGAGCTCGAGGACTGGGCCGGGCTGCCCGAGCCCGTCAACGGCGCACCGGAGCCAGTTGCCGCCGCGTGGTCCGACGGCACGGGCGGCGCGACGCCGGAGCTCCGCGCTGACGGCGCCCGGGCGGTCATCGCCGCGGCTGACGCCGAGGGCGTGACCGCGTTCGGCTCGTTCTCGACCGACGCCGAGGCGTTCGCGGTGGCCAACTCGAAGGGCGTGCGGGCAGCCGAGCGCCGGACGACGAGCCAGCTGCTCACCGTGGCGATGGGCCCCGACAGCGGGACGGGCTACGCGGAGGACTGCTCCGTGGACGCCACCGCGATCGACGCTCCGGCCCTGGGCCGCGAGGCGGCCGAGCGGGCGCGGGCATCGGCCAGCCCGGTCGACATCGATCCCGGCGACTACCCGGTCGTGCTCAACCACTACGCGGTCGTGGACCTGCTCGACATGCTCGGCTACCTCGGCTTCTCCGCGCTGGCCGTGGCGGAGGACCGCTCCTTCTGGGAGGCCGGCAAGCAGGTCGCGTCGCCACTGGTGACGATCACCGACGACGGCCGCGATCCCGCAGGCCTGCCCATGGGCTTCGACGCCGAGGGTGTCGCCAAGCAGCGTCTGTCGCTGCTGGACCGCGGCGCCTGTCGCGACCTCGCGTTCGACGCCCAGACGGCGTCGCGCGCCGGCCGCCACTCCACTGGCCACGGGCTGCCGGCGCCGAACCCCTACGGCCCGTTCCCGACCAACATGGCGATGGCGCCCGGCGACGCCACCACCGAGGAGCTGATCGGCGGGCTGGAGCGCGGGCTGCTGGTCACGCGGTTCCACTACACAAACCCGGTGTACCCCAAGCGGGTGGTGATCACGGGCATGACCCGGGACGGCACGTTCCTGGTCGAGGGCGGCAGGGTCGTCGGACCGGTGCGCAACCTGCGGTTCACGATGTCGTACCTGGACGCGCTCGGAGGCGTCGAGGCGATCAGCCGCGACCGGCGGTGCCTGCGCGGGTTCCTGGGCGGGAGCGTCGTGCCCGCCGTGCGGCTGTCGTCGTTCAGCTTCACGGGTGCCACGCGCGCCGAGTAGCCTTCTCGCTGGGCCGGGTGCGGCCCGGGACGGAGGACGAGACGTGGGGATCGGCGAGAAGCGGAGCGGCGACCTCACGGTCATGGCGGGCGACGACGGCTCGGTGTCGGTTGACGTCGGGTCGCGGTTCGTCGCCGTGGGCGAGGACGACCTCGAACGGCTGCTCGACAACCTCGCGGCTGACGGCGGCACGCTGACGCTGGTCGGCGGGAGCGGCCGGGCCGACGACGGCGACGATGCGCCCTATCGCGAGAGCGATCCCGGGATGAACGCCGCGGGCTGGGTCCAGGCGATGGCCGAGCAGCGCGGGATCCGGGTGCTGCGCGAGGCGTAGGCGCGGAGTGATTCCGCGCGTCGGCGGGCGGCCGGGGGTCGAAACGCCCGCCGCGTTGGAGGCCGCGGCGGGCGTGGGATGGCGGGCGATCAGGCGACGCGGGTCGTCCCGCCGTCGCCGTTCCCTACCAGCCGTTGTCGGGACGGCGTGAGGTTCCGCGTGGCGTCCGCATCGACCCGATCTGGATCCCACCGGCGCCCTTGTTGGACGCGATGGAGGTGCCATCGCTGTTGTGGTGGCGACCCTCAGCCGCCCACGCGCAGCGTCAACGTGCGCGCGGTCCCCCGTCCGCGATGCCCAGGAAGCGCTCCACGAGCTGCCGGCGCCAGGCCTCGCGCACCAGCAGCGTCCAGACGACCACCGCCACCGCCACCAGCGCCACGTCGCGCGGCGTCGGCAGCCCGAACGAGAAGAAGCCGCGCGCGGTCCCGGACACGATCGTCGCGATGAACGTGACCGCGAGGACGAACGCGAGGATGGTCGGGCGGCGATCGTCGGTCAGCGGCTCGGCGACCGCGAACCACGGCGTCGGCGGCTCCACGAACAGGATCAGAAGGAGCCCTGCGAACACGAGGAACGCCGTCAGCGCCGTCCGCGCGTTGTCGAGCGCCACGATGAAGCCCTGCCCGTTAGGGCCCGAGGCTCCTGCGAGGAACAGCGAGCCGTTCAGGACGAGGAGCCCGGTGAGGCTCGAGACGATGGCCGCCGGCCCCACGAACGTGGCCAGGGTGCGCGTCAGCGAGGCGCGGAGGCGACGACCGGGCGCCGCCCAGAACGCGAGCAGCACGCTCGGGATGCCCACCGTGAAGATGGTGAGCGCCGAGGCGTTGCGCAGCTCGATCGGGAACGCGACCACCACCAGCGACGAGATCACCACGAGGGCGACGGTCGCGATGCGGGTCAGGAACAGCTTGAGGATGTCCTGCATCCCGTTGAGGATCCGCTGCCCCTCCTCCACCGCCTGGGCGACGGCCGCGAAGGAGTCCTGCATGAGGACGATGTCGGCGACGCCTCGCGTGGCCTGCGTGCCGCTGCCCATCGCGATCGCGAGGTTCGCCTTCTTGAGCGAGAGGACGTCGTTCACGCCGTCGCCGATCATGGCGACGTAGTGGCCGCGCGCGCGGAGGACGTCGACCAGGCGCTCCTTCTGGGCCGGCGTGATGCGGCCGAACACGGTGGTCTCCTCGGCGACCACGCCCAGCCGCACGTCGTCGAGCGCGTCCAGCTCGGCGCCCGACACGAACGCCGAATCCTCGATCCCCGCCTGCCGCGCGAGCGCCACCACGGTCTCGGGATCGTCGCCCGAGATGATCTTGACCCCCACGCCGTTCGCCCGGAACGAGGCGAGGGTCGCGGCGGCCTCGTCGCGCAGCTCGTCGCGCAGGGCAACCAGCCCGAGCGCCCGCATCCCGGCCGGGAGCGTGGCGGAGGCGTCGCCCGAGTCCGGGGGAAGTGCCGAGGCGTCCGGATGCGTCGCGACCAGCAGGACGCGCAGGCCCCGGGCTGTCAGCGTCGAGAGCTCCGCGCGGATCGTGTCCCAGACCGCCTGGTCGGCTTCCCCGGCGGTTCCCGCGGGCGCCGCTCCCCCGCTGGCCAGGTACTGGCGCAGGAACTGGGGCGCGCCCAGCGCCACGATCCCCGGCCCCCGCCCGTCGCCCGCGCTCACGCCCGCGAACGCCACGGCGCTCCACTTGCGCGTCGGCGAGAACGGCACCTCGCCCGACAGGGGACGGGGGGCCGCCGGCCAGCGCGCCGCGATCGCGTCGCTCGTCGTGTTGCCGGCCGTCGCCGAGGCCGCCAGCGCTCCCACTGCGTCGAGCACCTCGTCCTCGCTGGCATTGCCCAGCGGCACCACTCGGTCGGCCTGGAGCCGGTTCGCCGTCAGGGTCCCGGTCTTGTCAAGGCACAGCACGTCGACGTGCGAGAGGCTCTCGATGGCGTTCGCCTGCTGCACCAGGGCCCCGAAGCGCAGGATCCGGATCGCGCCCAGCGCGTACGCCACGGCGATCGAGACGAACAGGCCGTTCGGGACGAGGCCGGCCAGCAGGGTCGCGTCCGCGACCACCTCCCCGGGGTGGGTCGCCTGGACCAGGCCGCGCATGACCAGCAGGATCTCGAGGTACACGACCATCCCCAGGACGACGCGCACGACCAGGTTGACCTCGCCCTGGAGCGGCGTCACGATCCGCCGGAAGGAGCGGGCCCCGGCGGTGATCTGGTTGGCGAAGCTCGCGCTGGCCACCTTCTCGACGACGTACCGCCCGGTGCCGCTGGTGGCGAAGCTGCCGCTGAACACCTCGTCGCCAGTGCGCTTGGCGACCACGTCGCTCTCGCCCGTGAGCTGCGACTCGTCCACGCCCACGCCGCCGCTGGCGAGCCGCCCGTCGAGCACCACCTGGTCGCCGGCCCGCAGCTCCACGAGGTCGCCCAGCACCAGGTCGTCGGGCGGCAGCTCAACCGGGGCGCCGTCACGGATCGTGGTGGCCGTGGGCCGGGTGAGCAGCGCGATCCGGTCGAGCGTCCGCTTCGCCCGGATCTCCTGGACGATGCCGACGACGATGTTGACCGAGATCACCGCCAGCGACACCACGGCGTCGGTGGGCCGGCCGACGAGCACCAGCGCGATCCCGAGCAGGAACAGGATGTTGTTGACGAAGGTGAACGTGTTCTCGAGCAGGATCTGGCGGTAGGTGCGCGTGTTGGGCGGCAGGGCCACGTTGCCCAGCCCCGCCTCGCGCCGGCGAGCCGCCTCAGGGCCGGAGAGGCCTGACGGGGGCGTGGGCGCCAGGTCCGCGTGCGCTCCGAGCGTTCCCGGGGGCGGTGCGACGGTGGTCATGGCGGCGGCAGCATACGCGGACGAGACGCGCGTCGGGGCCGTGCGTGGCCACCGCGGCCGTGCCTCACCCGCGGCCCAGCACCGTCACCGCGCCGGTCAGCGCGTCCACCTGGATCTTGGCGTAGAAGCCGTCGGTGCGCGTCAGGTCCAGCTCGTACACCAGGATCTGGGTGGCGGAGGCGTCGAAGGCGATGGCGAGGTCGGACGCGGTCACCTTCGCCCGCGGGTCCTTCTCCTCCTCCCTCGCTGCGGCCGTCGCCTGAGCCACCGTGAGCGTGGGGGCCGGCGGCGTCACGAAGGGCCGGGTGAACAGCACGAAGGCGTAGACGGCACCGGTCAAGGGGTTGATCGACACTGTCACGCGGTGCGGGACCCGCGCGCCGTTGACGCGGCCCCCGAAGTCCACCGCGTACTCCTGCGTCGAGCCGTGGTCCCGCAGCGTGACCGTGGGCGAGAGGCCGCTCGTCGATACCGCGTGCCCCGCCAGCCAAGCGGCGGCGGCGGCGAGCGCCTCGTCCTTCGTGAGCTTGACGCTCGTCGAGGCGGGCATCGCCGCGTTGTCGAGGAACATGCGCACCTGACCGGTCGCCTCGTCCACCTCGGCCAGGATGTCCTCCGACTGCACGCGGTAGGAGCGGCCCGAGGGGACGATCTCGGACTGGGTGACGTGGAGGCCCGAGGCGTTGGGCGCGAACGCCTCGACCGCGGCGATGGCCTGGGCCTCTGTGATCCCCGTCGGGGGCGGCGTTGACTCGCCACTGGCCGAGGTGCCTGGCTTCGGCGTCTGGGCGCCCGCGCTCGGCGTCGTGGGTCCTGTCGGGCTCGCCGTCGGCCCCCCGGTCAGGGGCGAGGCCGTCTGGGCGCCGGGCGGCTGGCTGCCGGCCCCTGGGCCGACGGCGCTGCAAGCCCCCGTCAGCATCACGAACCCGAGCACGGTTGCCCGGGTCAACAGCGAGAAGATCGCATCGCGCCGCATGTCGGCCCCCCTTGTGCGCCTGATGCTACCCCGCCGACGCCATGGGCGAAACTCAGAAGGCTGGCAGGTAGACATCTACCATCGCTGGGGTAGAATGCGACCATGAGCCTGAACATCAAGAACGAGGAGACCGTCCGGCTGATCCGGGAGCTGGCAGACGAACTCCACACGTCGATGACGGCGGCGATCGCAGACGCGGTCTCGGCGCGCCTGCTCGAGGTGCGGCGACAGCAGCCCGCCGTGGAGGCCGAGGCGGAGCGCCTGCTGGCCATGTGGGGCGAGCTCGGGGAGCTCCTCGGGCGGGACTACCTGGCGCAGGACTTCGACGACCAGCTCTACGACGAGCGAGGCATCCCGCGATGATCATCGACCCGTCGGCCCTGGTTGCCATCCTCCTCGGCGAGGCTGACGCTCCGGCGTTCGCCCGCGCGATCGCGGGCGCGAGATCACGGCGCCTGTCGGCAGCCAGCTACGTGGAGCTCGCGGCGGTGATCGACGGCCGGCGGAACCCGGTCCTGTCCGGCGCGCTCGATGCGACGCTCGCGTCATCCGGGATCGAGATCGTGGCGCTGACACCCCAACAGGCGCGGCTCGCCCGGGAGGCGTATCAGCGGTTCGGAAGGGGCTCCGGGCATCCCGCGCAGCTGAACATGGGCGACTGCTTCGCGTATGCCCTCGCCCGCGATCTGCGCGAGCCGCTCCTGTTCAAGGGCGGGGACTTCGCGCTCACGGACATCGAACTGGTCACGGAGCCAGATCGTCGAAAGCGCCTCAGCGACGTCGTCGCCGGCTACGCAGCCCGTTCCTGATGAGCGCCCGCGGACAGGATCGCTCGCGCTACCGCCAGGCCGGCCGCGCCACGTCGGGGTAGAGGCGCACCCGGCGGTACGGCTCGCGGCCGCGCGAGCGCGACACCAGGTTCGCGCGCTCGGCCATCTGGTGCTGGAGCCGGCGGATGTACGCGTTCTGGGGCGCCAGCTCGATCGGCTCCTGCTGCTTGATCACCTGCGTGATGGCCTGCTCGGTCTCGCGCAGGGCGGCCTCGCGCGGGTCGATCTCCAGGGCGAACACAGACGTCAGGCTCGCCTGCATCTGCGCGATCGTGTTGGCCTTGAGCACGTAGATGGGAAGCCCCCGATCCTCGGCGTCCCGGACGGCGGCGGGCTTCTGGCGGTACTCCGAGCGGAGCGTCATCACCACGTCGGCCTCCTCGGGATCGCGTGCGATGACGACCGGCAGCTCGAGGTCCTTGATCGCCTGCTCGAGTCGGCGGCGGCTGATGCCGTGCGGCAACACGCGCAGCGTGGGCAGCGTGCCGACCTCGACCGCGGCCGCGGCCCCGAGGGAGCCGAACGCAGGCTCGTCCGCCTCGCCGTCCCAGCCCACTTCGCCCGGGACCATCCGCGCGATCCGGTCCTCCTCCTTGGCCTCGAGGTCGGTGGCGTTGACCGGCCGCGTGCCCTCGTCCTCGTGGAGGGCGTTGAGCGCGCGCGCCGCCTCCGCCCGCCAGGCTCGCTGGCGCTCGAGCTCCCGGGCGTCTCGGGCGCGGACGTCGGGCACGGGCGCGGGGGCGATGGCGCCGGTCTCTGAGCGCTCGACAGGCCCGCGGTCGGCGATCTCGCCCGCCACGAACGCAGCGCCGGGCTGCACCGCGAAGTGCTCCCCGGGCATGACCGTCAGACCC
>JAJYMP010000786.1 GCA_021786915.1 Chloroflexota bacterium | reverse complement strand
GGCGCGAGCTCTGGGAGCCGCTCGACGGCCAGACGTTCGGCGCCTGGTCGGACGACGACGCGGGCCTCGGCCACCTCGTGTTCCACTCGAACCGACTGCTCCCGAACGGCGAGGCAGAGCGCCGCGCCCGGCTGGTCAACTGCGTCCTCGACGAGGTGCGCCGGCTCGCCTGGCTCGACGAGGTCTGGGCGCCGGCGGCGCGGCCCGCGCCGGGCGAGGCAGCCCGGCAGCGGATGACATGAGCGGCTGCAGCGCAACATGACCGGCATCCGCGCGTCGATCGTGCTCGTCGTGGCGGCGGGCGTCCTGTTCGGCACGGCCGGGACCGCCCAGTCGCTGGGCCCGACGGGCGCGGCGCCGATCGCGGTGGGCATCCTGCGCATCCAGGTGGGCGCCATCGCGCTGGTGGCGGTGATGCCCATGCTGGGCGCGAGCCGGCGTCGCCTGCCCGTGCTCTGGCGCCGTCCCCAGATCCTCGTCACCGCGGTTGCCGCCGCGCTCTACCAGCCGTGCTTCTTCGGCGCGGTCAGCAGCGCGGGCGTCGCGCTCGGCACCCTGGTGGCCGTCGGGAGCGAGCCGGTCTTCGCGGGGCTGCTCGGCTGGGCGGCGCTCCGCCACCGCCCGACGCTCGGCTGGGTCATCGCCACGGCCATCGCCGTGATCGGGCTCGTGCTCCGTTCCGCCGGACGCCTGGAGGCCGGCGGCGACCTCCTCGGGCTGCTGCCGGCCCTGGGCGCCGGGCTGTGCAGCGCGTGCTACACCGTGGCCGCGAAGCACCAGCTCGACCGGGGTGCCACCGCCATCGAGGTCCCGGCCGCCAGCTTCGTCCTCGGCGGGCTGCTCCTCGCGCCCCTGCTCTTCGGGCAGCCGCTCGCCTGGACGGCGTCCCCGTCGGGCGTCGCGCTCGTGGTGTACCTCGGGGTCGCCACGATGGCGATCGCCAACGTGCTGCTCGCCCGCGGCATCCACGGCCTGCCCCCCGGACCGACCGCCACGCTCATGCTCACCGACCCGGTCGTCGCCACGCTGCTCGGCGTCCTGGTGCTGGGCGAGGCGCTGACGCCGCTGGCTGCGCTGGGTGTCGGCCTGGTGCTGGCCGGCCTCGTGCTCCAGGGCGTCGTGGTGGCGCGCGGCGAGCCCGATGACCTTGAGCCAGCACCGGTCCTCTGACCGTGATCGAATAGGCCCAACCGCAGCTTCCAGGAGACTGAAACCGATGATTGTGTGTGTGCCGGTGACCCCCGACGGCCAGGTGGACTCGAGTTGGGGTCGCGCAGGCCGCGTCGCGCTCGCCCGGGTCGAGGGCGGGCAGATCACCTCCTGGGAGGAGCACCCCGTCGGCTGGGACGTGCTCCACGACGTGGGCACCGACGGCGGCCACCACGCCCGCGTGGCGACCTTCCTGCGCGATCACGGGGTCGAGGTCGTCGTCGCCGGCCACATGGGCCCGCCGATGGCCCAGATGCTCGCGAAGATGCGGATCCTCGCCCGGACGGGCGCCCAGGGCGATGCGCGGCAGGCCGTCCAGACCGCTGGACGCCTGGACGGGTAGGGGGCCGGCCGGGCGCTGGGGCCTGGCGGCGCGGGCCCCGGGCACAGGAACGCCGCCGGCGGGGCCGGCGGCGTCTCGGGAGCGAGGTGAGAGCGGGGGCGCCGCCGAGGGGCTAGCGGACGAGCTCCGCCGGCGTGCTGTACGAGCGGAGCGCGGTCATGTAGTTCGCCCGCTCGAACGCGGTGGGGTCGAGGACGTTGGCGGCCGTGGCCGAGCCGCGCAGCTGCGCCACGGACTCGTACTCGTGCTCGGCCATCCACGCCGCCAGTCCGTCGGCGATCAACTTGACCCGCTGCACGCCGTGCTGGAGCACAGCGGACGTGGTCATCGTCACGTCGGCGCCGACGAGGAGCGCCTTGGCCGCGTCGGTCGCGGTGTGGATCCCCGACGTGGCGGCCAGGCCGACGCCTTCGCCCAGCTGGGGTCGCAGGATCGCGATCCAGCGCAGGGGCAGGCGCAGCTCGGCCGGCGTCGAGAGCGACACCTTGTTGACGATCTCGAGCGACTCGAGGTCGAGGTCCGGCTGGTAGAACCGGTTGAACAGCACGAGGCCGCTCGCGCCCGCCTTGACGGCGCTGGCCGCGAAGTTGGCGAGCGCCGTGTAGTACGGGCTGAGCTTGACGGCGAGCGGGATGGAGACCGCGGCTCGGACCGCCGCGATCAGCTCCAGGTCGCGCGCCTCGCGGTCGGCCCCGTTCGTCGCGGGGTCGGCCACCACGTGGTACAGGTTGAGCTCGAGCGCGTTCGCGCCGGCGTCCTGCATCAGGCGCGCATAGCGGACCCAGCCGCCGAGCGTCGTGGCGTTGAGGCTCGCGATCACGGGGATCGCCACCAGGGACTTGGTCTTCTCGAGGCGAGCCAGGTACCGGTCGCCGGTGTCCTTGTAGTCCTCGATCTGGGGGAAGTAGGAGAGCGCCTCGCCGAACTGCTCGTCGCCCTGCTCAAGGGACCGGTTGAGCTCGATCTCCTCGTTGAGGATCTCCTCCTCGAACAGTGACGGCAGGACGACGGCGCCCACCCCGGCCTCCTCGAGCCGCTTGACCACGGCCGGGTCGCCCGTCCACGGGGAGGACGAGGCGACCACCGGGTTGCGGAGGTCGAGCCCGAGGTAGCGGGTGCGCAGGTCCGCGTTCATGACCACGACCCCTTTCAGCCTTCGCCGACGACGACGTCGTCGTCCTTGGGCGAGTGGAGGTGCGGCACGTTGCGGTGGATGCCCGAGAGCTGCTGGTAGTAGCGCCACTTCTCGTCGGCGTCGGCCTGCATCAGCTCCGCGAGCTCGGCCGCCTTGTCCGGGTTGGTCCGCTCGAGGATAGCGAACCGCGTCTCGCTGGACACGAACTCCTTGATCGGGATCGACGGCTTGGTGGAGTCGAGCTTGAACGGCATGCCGTCGTCGTCGGTGACCACCGGGGAGTAGCGGTAGAGCGGCCAGTAGCCGGCCTTGACCGCGTCCTTCTGGTGGCTCATCGACTTGCTCATGTCGATGCCGTGGGCGATGCAGGTGGCGTACGCGATGACCAGGCTCGTGCCCGGCCAGGCGTCCGCCTCGAGCAGCGCCTTGATCGTCTGGGCGTCGTTGGCGCCCATGGCGATCTGGGCGACGAACACGTTGCCGTAGGAGCGGGCGATGGCGCCCAGGTCCTTCTTGCCCGTGGCCTTGCCGGCGGCGGCGAACTTGGCGACCGCGCCGCGCGGCGTGGACTTGCTGGCCTGGCCGCCGGTGTTCGAGTAGACCTCGGTGTCGAGGACCAGGATGTTCACGTTGCGTCCGGAGGACAGCACCTGGTCGAGACCGCCGAAGCCGATGTCGTAGGCCCAGCCGTCGCCGCCGATGATCCAGACGCCCTTGCGGACGAGGTCGCCGGCGAGCGACGCCAGCGAGCGGGCGTCGTCCGAGTCGAGCGAGGCGAGGATGCCCCGGAGCTGGTCGACGCGGGCGCGCTGGGCGCGGATCTCGGCCTCGGTGCTCTGCGTCGCCTCGACGATCTCCTTGGCGAGCTGCTCGCCGATCTGCGGCGCGAGCTTCGTCACCAGGGCGCTCGCCTGCTCGTGCTGCTTGTCGAGCGCGAGGCGCATGCCCAGGCCGAACTCGGCGTTGTCCTCGAACAGGCTGTTCGCCCAGGCCGGGCCCTCGCCCGCGGCGTTGGTCGCCCACGGCGTGGTCGGCAGGTTGGCGCCGTAGATCGACGAGCAGCCGGTGGCGTTGGCCACGACCATCCGGTCGCCGAACAGCTGGGTCACGAGGCGCAGGTACGGCGTCTCGCCGCAGCCGGCGCAGGCGCCCGAGAACTCGAACAGCGGCTCGAGGCGCGCGGCGCCCTTGACCGTGTCCACGGCGATCGCGTCGCGGGCGAGGGGCTCGATGGACTCGAACTTGTCCCAGCGCTCGCGCTCGACGTCGCGGTTGTCGAGGTAGTTGGCCATGTTGATGGACTTGTGCCCGACGTCGGTCTTGCTCTTCGCGGGGCAGACGTCCACGCACACGCCGCAGCCGGTGCAGTCGTCCGGGGACACCTGGATCGTGATCAGGTGCCCCGGCAGGTCGCGGGACTTGAACTCCTTGCTCGGGAGCCCGTCCACGGCCTGTGCCTCGGGGTAGACCTTCATGCGGATCGAGGCATGCGGGCAGACCATGGCGCACTTGCCGCAGTCGATGCAGATCGACGCGTCCCAGACCGGGATGGACGGGGCGATGGCCCGCTTCTCGTAGCGCGTGGTTGCGCTCGGGAAGGTGCCGTCCACCGGCAGGGCGCTGACCGGTACGAGGTCGCCGTCGCCGGCGATCAGCTTGGCCGTGACGTCGCGCACGAACGCGGGCGCCGTCGCCGGGATCAGGTTGACCAGTTCGGATTCGGTCTTGACCGGGCCGGGCGTGACGTGGGCCATCCGGGCGAGCGACGCGTCGATGGCGGCGTAGTTGCGCTGGACCACGGCCTCGCCGCGCTTGGCGTAGGTCTTCTTGACCGAGTCCTTGATGCGCGCGATCGCCTCCTCGGCCGGGAGCACGCCCGACAGCGAGAAGAAGCACGGCTGCATGACCGTGTTGATGCGGTTGCCCATGCCGACCTCGGTCGCGACGGCGAACGCGTCGATGACCCACAGGTCGATGCCCTTGTCCGCGATCTGGCGCTGGACCGACGCCGGCAGCTGGTCCCAGACCTCGTCGGGGCCGTACGGGGCGTTGAGCAGCAGCGTGGCGCCGGGCTTGGCCAGGTCGAGGATCCGCTTGTTGCCGATCAGGCCGAACTGGTGGCAGGCGACGAAGTCGGCCGCCTCGACGAGGTAGGTGCTCTTGATGGGCTTGGGCCCGAAGCGCAGGTGCGAGACCGTGATCGAGCCCGACTTCTTCGAGTCGTACTCGAAGTAGCCCTGCGCGAACAGGTCGGTGCCCTCGCCGATGATCTTGACCGAGCTCTTGTTGGCGCCGACGGTGCCGTCCGAGCCGAGGCCGAAGAACAGGGCCTGGACCTCGCCCGCAGGGCGCTGGTGCTTGAAGTCGTGGTCGATGGGCAGCGAGAGGTGCGTGACGTCGTCGTAGATGCCGAGCGTGAAGTGGCGCTTCGGCTTGGCGGTGGCCAGCTCGTCGTAGACGGGCTTGACCATCGAGGGGGTCATCTCCTTCGACGCGAGGCCGTAGCGCCCGCCGGTGACCCGCGGCATGGCGGCGAACGGCGCGTTGTCGCTGTCCATCGCCTCGGCCAGCGCCGACACGACCTCGAGGTAGAGCGGCTCGCCGACGGCGCCCGGCTCCTTGGTCCGGTCGAGGACCGCGATCGACGTGACGGTGGTGGGCAGCGCCGCGATGAACTCGGCCGACGGGAACGGGTTGAACAGGCGGATGGTCAGCATGCCGACCTTCTCGCCCTTCGCGACCAGCGCGTTGACGGTCTCCTCGACCGCGCCCGCCGCCGAGCCGAGCACCACGATCACGCGGTCCGCGTCCGGCGCGCCGATGTAGTCCACGAGGTGGTACTGGCGGCCGGTCCGGGCGGCCAGCTCGTCGAACACCGCCTGCACGACGCCCGGCACCGCGTCGTGGTACAGGTTGGCAGCCTCGCGGGCCTGGAAGTAGACGTCCGGGTTCTGGGCCGTACCGCGGACCACCGGCGCCTCCGGCGAGAGCGCCCGGGCGCGGTGGGCCAGGACGTCCTCCTCGCGGACCAGCGCGCGCAGGTCGTCCTTGCCGAGGATCGAGATCTTGTTGATCTCGTGGCTGGTGCGGAAGCCGTCGAAGAAGTGGAGGAACGGCACCCGGCAGCGGAGCGTGGCTGCGTGGGCGACCAGCGCGAAGTCGTGGGCCTCCTGGACGGAGCCCGCCGAGAGCATCGCGAAGCCGGTGGCGCGGGCGTGCATCACGTCGCTGTGGTCGCCGAAGATCGACAGCGCGTGGGTGGCCAGGGCGCGGGCCGCGACGTGGATGACCGACGGGGTGAGCTCGCCCGCGATCTTGAACATGTTCGGGATCATCAGCAGGAGCCCCTGCGACGCGGTGAACGTCGTCGCCAGAGCGCCCTTCTGGAGCGCGCCGTGCATGGCGCCCGCGGCGCCGCCCTCGGACTGCATCTCGACGACGTCCGGGACCAGGCCCCACATGTTGGGCTTGCCGGCCGCGGCCCAGTCATCGCAGTGCTCGGCCATCTGGGAGGCCGGCGTGATCGGGTAGATCGAGATGACCTCGGACAGCGCGTAGGCGACGCGGGCCGCCGCCTCGTTGCCGTCGAGGGTCTCCCAGTGCTGGTCCATGAATCGCTGCTTCCTTTCGGGCGGCGCCGGCCACCCGGGATGGTGGCGGTGGATAGAGACGCAGGCGCGCGCGGAGGTGGCCCTCCCGCACACGTAGTGAATTGTGCGCTTCCATCCGCCTCCAAAGCCGGCCGGATGGACCTCACATCACGGACCGCAGGTCGCCCCATGTGGGGCCATCGGGCGTGTTTAGGGTCCGATCGGCCCGGTCCGGCACGTCCGCCCGCCCCTGCCTCGGGGGCGTCGATTGACCACGCAGCAGCCTCCGGCTACGCTCACGGCGATCGGCGATGGTGTCCGCCGAGACGCGACCAGCGTCTGAACCGCCCGGCTCGGGATGATGGCCCCTGGACTGCCAAGGCAGGCCGGGCCTTCGCGCGGCCCCGAAGCGGAGAACGACCGTGGACGACATCGACCTGATCGCTCGGGCGTGGGCGGACGTGGTGCCCGGCGCGCCCCTCGTGTCGCTCCGATGACCATCAGGTCCGCTGGGGCACGGGCGGCGGGGGACCGCCCTGGGGTCGACCGTGGGCCGATCCCGCGGCCACGGCGCGCGGAGACCGCATGACGTACCTCGCGATCTCCATCGGGGCGGTCCTGGGCGCCAACTTCCGCTACCTCCTCGGCGGCTGGATCTCCGACCGCTGGGGCACCTCGTTCCCGCTGGGCACCTTCGTCATCAACGTCACCGGCTCGTTCGTGATCGGGATCGTGCTAACGCTCGTCACCGAGCGGGTGGCAGCGCCGGCGTGGGTTCGGCCGATGATCGCGATCGGGTTCCTCGGGTCCTACACCACGTTCTCGACGTTCAGCTATGAGACCCTCGCGCTCGCCCGGGATGGCGCCTGGCTGATGGCGGGCCTCAACGTCCTCCTGAGCGTCGCAGCGTCCCTCGTCGGCGTCTACCTCGGCACCTCGTTGGCGCGGGCCATCTGACAGGAGGACAGGCCATGCAGGGGTCCGCACGCGGAACGCGCGTCCAGGTCTTCATCGGCGAGGCGGAGCAGGAGGGCCACACACCGAGATACCTCGCGCTGCTCGAGTACCTGCGGCGCGAGGGGGCGGCCGGCGCCACGGTAACGCGGGGCATTGCCGGGTTCGGGGCGAATAGCCGGATCAAGACGTCCACGATCCTGCGCCTGTCGGTGGACCTCCCGGTGGTCCTCACCTGGATCGACGCCCCCGAGCGCGTGGAACGGCTGCTGCCCGGTCTCCGGTCGCGCAGCGGCTCGGGGATCATCACGGTGGAGGAGGTGGAGATCGCGGGCTATGGCGGGCGGCGCCTGGAGCAGCTCCGGTTCGACCTCCAGGTGCGCGACGTGATGCGCGCCGACGTCGTGAGCATCCGCGAGGACGCGCCCGTCCGGGCGGCGGTCGAGGCGCTGGTCGGCCAGGAGTTCCGGTCCCTGCCGGTCGTCGATTCGGCCGGGACGCTGAGGGGCATCGTCGCGAACACCGACCTGATCGAGCGCGGCGGCCTCCCGGCCAGGCTGGAGCTGCTCAGCGCGATGCCGGAGCCGGCACGTGCCGCCGTCCTCGACGGCCTTCCCGAGCGTCAGGTCCGCGATGTCATGCACGGCGAGCCGGTGACCCTGCGGCTGGACGACACGGTGAGCACCGCCACTCGCCGGATGAGCGACTCCCGGCTCAAGCGCCTGCCGGTGGTCGACCCCGATGGCCGGCTCGCCGGGATCATCTCTCGGGCCGACGTGCTGCGAGCCGTCGCCGAGTCGTTCCCGCGCGGCGCGGCGGAGGGCGCCAGTCATCCGGGCGCGAGGACTGCGGGCGACCTGATGCGCACCGATGTCCCGGTGGTCAGGGCCGACTCCCCGCTCCGGGACGTGGTGGACGTCGTCGCCTCCACGCGCCTCAACCGCGCGGTCGTGGTCGACGAGCACGACAGGGTCCTCGGCGTGATCAGCGACGCGGACGTCCTCGCCTCGGTCGAGGCATCGGCTCGGCCCGGGGTCGTGGGCGCCCTCATGCGTGTCGGCGGAGCCCCGGGCGGCAAGGCGCGCGCGGCCGACCTCATGCACGCCGACGCCCCCGTCGTCCCCGACTCGGCGTCCCTCGCCGAGACGGCGCAGTTGATGGTCGCCCACCGCCGCAAGATCCTGCCCGTGGTGGACGAGGCCGGCCGACTCCTCGGGGTGATCGACCGGGCGGACCTGCTCCACGCGGCGTCGGGGGCGCTCACCGACATCGCGCGCCTCGATGCCGAGGACGACGAGGGCTGAGGTGGCCCGCGCCGTCGAGCACCATTCTGCCGGGGCGCTCGTGTTCATGGCCGGGCGCGTGCTCGTCCTGCGGCGCAACGATCGTGAGGAGTGGGTGTTCCCCAAGGGCCACCTCGAGACCGGCGAAACGGCCGAACATGCGGCCATTCGCGAGGTCCGGGAGGAGGCGGGCATCGACGTCCGGCTGTCAGGGGCCCTCGGCTGGACGGAGTACACCTTCCGGCACGGGAGGCGACAGCACCACAAGCACGTGGACTGGTTCCTCGCCGCGCTCGTCGCGGGCGAGGACGCGCTCGAGCCGCTGTTCTGCGAATGGCGGCTCGTCGATGAGCCCGGCGTGAGCGCGCTGCTGACACACCCGGAGGACCGGGAGACCGCGGCGCGCGCGTTCGAGGCACTGCGGAGTGGCATGCTCCCGCCAGTGGCGAGATGAGCGCACCGCTCGATCCCGGTCGTGGCCTGGTCGAGGTGGTCGAAGCGCTCGGGCCGGGTCTGGAGTTCGACGCTGACCCGGCGACGCGCGGCCTCGTCGCCCGCCGCGCGCGTCATCGCAGCCCCTGGCTGGGGCTGGACCGGGCGTCTCTGGTCGGCTCGGACGACGGAACGGGCCGCGGCATCCGCGCGCTGGTCGCCGTGCCCGTCTCGACGTACGCCGGCTGTCGGATCGAGGTCGAGTGGATCGGCGCCGTGTTCGACGAGCGGGGGCCGATCCTCGTGGGGCGCGTCGACGGATCAGCCGACCCCATCCCGGCCGTGGTTCGGGTGGTGAGCGGGCTGGCGGACGCGCCGTGGCACGACCGGAACGAAGCCGCCCGCCTCGCGCGGGAGGGTCGGCTTCGGTACCGAGCGCGGCGGGCGGCGGATCGCGTGACGGGCGGCCGTGCCTGGGAGCTTCCCGCCGCGTCGCTCGAGCAGGCGCGCTTCACGAGCCCGCACGCCCTGCCCGAGTACTCGGTCCGGCGCCTCCCGCCGCGCTACCTCCGCGGCCTCGAGCGGCTGCTCGATCCCGACGAGCGGCTTCTCTACGCGATCGAGCGCCAGCCGGTTGCGGTGTCCGGGGCCCTCGACCGCATGCGACGGCGGTTCGACCGGCGCGCGGCCCTCCTGGCGATCACGGACCGCCAGGTCGTCTGGCTCGTTGACCACGCCGACCCAGACCGCTACCTCTCCGACTGGGGCGTGGACGTCGAGGTCGTGCCGGTCGAGTCGCTGGCGGGCCTGGAAGTCCGGCGCCGGTCGCCCGTGGTCGAGCTCCATGTGCGGACGTCCCGCGGAACGACCGTCGCCGCACTGCCCGAGGAGTACGAGACGGAGGTCAGCTTGGCCGCCGCGATCGCCGGGCGATTCGTCGCCACCTCGGACACCATGATGCCCCGCCGCCGATACGAGGTGGACACAGTGGCCCCGGACTGGTCGCGCCCGGAGGCGTTCGCCCAGGTCGACTCGGCGCGTGCGCTCCTGGCGCGCGGTCCGGAGGCGCCGCTTGCCGTCCTGTTCAGTCCGCGACGCCCGGGCCAGCGGCAGCCGGCGTTGTGGGCCCTCGCCTCGGACGCGCTGCACTTCGTGGATCCCGTCCGCACGGTCCGCCAACCGCTCGCGACGGCCCACGCGCTGCGATTGATCCTGTCGCCCCTGGCCGGCCGCATCGAGCTCGTCGGCGAGCCCGGCGGCGTCCTCAAGTTCCCGGCACCGTTCTCGGACGTCGCGGCAGACCTGGTCCGATCGACGCGCCGCGTGATGGCGAACGCCGCCTCCTGATCCTCGGAGGGTCGTTCGTGCGGGGCCGGCCCGTTCGACGACGCTCGGCAGCGGATCAGCTAGGATGTCGGTGGCGATGAGGCTCGCCGATCGGACGATCCGCCCGATGGACCGCGGCATCCAGCCGCTAATGGTCTCTACGTGTCAAGGCACACGTGGAGGTCGTCGAGGTCATGGTCGTCCCAACCGAGCAGCGGAGCACTCGCCGACCTGACGGGTCACGCCCCCAGAGTGGGCCATCCGTGCAGGCTGGGCGTCCCGCCGGCACCAGCGCCGAGGACGTGCCGTTCAGGAGCATCCTGTGGCGCGGCGGAGGGCCCGCCGAACCCGTCGCCTCCCACGATTCTCCGGAAACTTCTATCGACCTCCACCTCGACGACATCGTCGCGGCGCTCGTGGGCGGGCGTGCCCAGTACGATCTCGATCCGTTCTTCCGGGCGCGGGTGGATGATCTGGCGACGATCCAGTATCGACACGAGGTCTTCCGTGACTTGGAGGACCCCGCGATCCTGCGCGTCATCCACGCCTTCGCCGAGGGGATGCAGGGGGTCCGGGAGCGTCTGGCCCGGGCGGACAAGGCGCGGTACCGCTACGAGCAGGAGCGGTGGATCCTCGACGCGGCAAACGCGTACTGCGAAGCAGCGACCAGTCTGCGGGGTGCACTTACGACGACTGCCCCGCGCTCCAGTGGCCTCCGCGGGCTCCGCGGCTACCTCGACGGGTATGTGGGCTCGGCGGCGTTCGTCGAGCTTGCCTCGGACACCAAGCGACTCCTGGCAGATCTCGGCGGCGTCCGCTACCGGCTCCGGTTCGTCGAGGACCGGGTGGCCGTCAGTCGGTTCGAGTCGGAGCCCGACTACGGCGCCGAGATCCTCGCCGCGTTCGAGAAGTTCCGGCAGGGGAACGCGAAGGCCCACGAGTTCGATCACTCCACCTGGCCCCAGATGGACCATGTCGAGGCGGCTGTGCTCGATCGCGTCGCCTTGCTGTTCCCGGGCGTGTTCGGGGCGCTCGACGACGTCGCCGGCCGGCATCGCGAGTTCCTCGATCCGGTGCTCCGTCGCTTCGACCGCGAGGTCCAGTTCTACGTCGCGTACGTGGAGCTCATGGACCGCGTGTCGCGGCGCGGGCTGCGCTTCGCCTACCCGACGGTCACGGCCGATCGCGGGGCCGTCGAGGCACGCGACGCCTTCGACCTCGCCCTCGCCACGAAGGTGGCGTCGAGTGACCAGAAGATCGTCGTCAACGACGTCGGGCTCGACGACACCGAGCGCATGCTGGTGGTCTCGGGGCCAAACCAGGGCGGCAAGACGACGTACGCCCGGATGTTCGGGCAACTCCATCACCTGGCGGCCCTCGGCGTTCCCGTCCCCGGCACGGAGGCGCGGCTCCCCCTCGTGGACGGCATCTTCACGCACTTCGAGCGGCAGGAGCGGGTCGAGGACCTGAGCGGCAAGCTCGAGAACGACCTCTGCCGGATCCGCGACATCCTCGAGGCGGCGACGGCCCGCAGCCTCCTCGTGATGAACGAGAGCTTCAGCTCCACCACCCTCCACGACCAGCTGCTCATCAACACCGAAGTGGTCCGCGCGATCCTCGAGCGGGGCTGCCTGGCCATCGCGGTGACCTTCCTCCACGAGCTCTCGACGCTCGACCCGTCGATCGTGAGCATGGTCAGCACGGTCGACCCCGATGAGCCGGCCCGTCGGACCTTCCGGGTCGTCCGTCGGGCGGCGGACGGGCTGGCCTATTCCATGGCCCTCGCCGAGAAGCACGGGCTGACATACAAGCGGATGCGCACGAGGCTCCGGCCGTGAGAGTTTGGCTCATGTACCGAGATCGCGATTTCGATCCTGCCGCCGCGCCGCCCGTCTCCGCGGGGACGCTCACGGCGGACCTGGGCCTGGACATCCTGGTCGGTGCCATGGCGGGCAAGGACCGCCTCGTCTGGGGGGTCTCGCGCGCCGCGATCCTCGCCGGGCTCGGCGACCCCGACGAGATCCGCTACCGCCAGGACATCCTGGCCGACGTCCTGCGCCAGCCCGCCCTGGTGCGCGAGCTCCACGCGCTTGCCCAGGGGGCGCTCGAGAGCGAGCGACACGTCTGGGGGTACAGCTCGCGGCAGCCCGAGTCCTCGCTCCGCCGCTCGGTGGACGTCCTCCAGGCGGTGGTGGGCTCCATCCGCAAGCTTCGGGCCATGGCGGACGCCCGCGCCGCCGACGTGGAATCTGAGGGCTTCCGGCGCCTGTTCGCCGAGATCGCAGCGGAGCTGGACGACACGTTCCTTGGCGAGGTGGATGGGCACATCCGACGGCTGCAGGCCGGCACCGGCATCTTGGTCAGCGCGTCGCTCGGCGAGGGCAACCGGAGCACGGACTACGTGCTCCGCCGGCGGGTGCGCAAGCGGGGCTGGCGCGAGCGGCTCGGACTCCCCGAGCCCGACACCTACGTCTACCAGCTCGCGCCCCGAGACGAGGCGGGCGCGCGGACCTTGGGTGAGCTTCGGGGGCGCGGCGTCGCTCTCGCCGCAAACGCCCTCGCCCGGTCGACCGATCACATCCTGAGTTACTTCGTGCAGTTGCGGACGGAGACCGCCTTCTACGTCGGCTGCCTCAACCTGGCCGAGGCGCTCACCCGCAAGGGGGAGCCGATCTGTAGACCCGAGGCGCTGCCACGCGGAACTCCAGCACTCCTCACTCGGGGGCTGTATGACGTCAGCATGAGCCTGAGCGTGCCCGGACGGGTCGTCGGCAACGACATCGACGGGGAAGGGAAGGCCCTCATCGTCGTCACGGGGGCGAACCGGGGTGGCAAGTCCACGTTCCTGCGCAGCCTCGGGCTCGCCCACCTGATGATGCAGAGCGGCATGTTCGTCTCGGCCGAGGCGTTCCGGGCCGACGTCCGGCCCGGCGTGTTCACCCATTTCCGACGCGAGGAGGACACGAGCCTCGAGAGCGGCAAGCTCGACGAGGAGCTGCGGCGGATGAGCGCGATCGTGGACGGGCTGACATCGGACAGCCTCGTCCTGATGAACGAGTCGTTCGCCTCCACCAACGAGCGCGAGGGCTCCGAGATCGGGCGCCAGGTGATGCCATGAAGGAGCGGGCCTCCGATCCGATGCTTAGGACGTGACCTTTCGGTCCGTCGGAGGCAAGCGATCAGAAGGAGGCCCAGGACATGGTGTACCAGATCGG
>JAJYMP010000729.1 GCA_021786915.1 Chloroflexota bacterium | reverse complement strand
AGACGTCCGAGAGCAGGGCGTCGCGCCCCTCGGCATCCATCTCGCGCCAGCGCCGCGCCAGCACGCGCGTGCCGCCGAAGATGGTCGTGATGGGAGTCCGGAGCTCGTGGGAGACGACCCCGATGACCGCGTCCCGCAGGCGGGCAGCCTCCCGCTCCGCCTCGAGCCGCCGGTTCCGCTCCAGCTCGGACAGCTTGCGCTCGGTGATGTCCCGGGTGGTCCCGATGACGGTCCTGGTCGGGCCGCCCTCGTCGTGGAGCATCTGGCCGATCCCGAGCAGCCAGCGCTCGGGGTCCTCCGGACGGCCCACGCGGAACTCGACCTCGTACGAGCCGCTGTCGCGCACGCACGCGTCCATGGCCTCGCGCACAAGCTGGCGGTCGTTCGGGTGCACCGTGTCGAGCCAATCCTCGGGCGGCGCCTCGTCGCCCACCGGCGAGGCGAAGTCCGGCGGCTCGGGCGACCAGCTCACCCGGTTGGCGTCGAGGTCCCAGGACCAGATCCACGTGCCTGACGTCTCGAGCGCCAGCTTCAGGCGATCCTCACGCTGCCGCACGGCTTCGAACAGTCGCGCTCGCTCCAGCGCGCCGGCCCCGTGCGCCGCGAGCGCCTCGAGGAACCAGCGCTCGGAGGCGTCGATCGCCCGGACGTGGTCGAAGGCCACCGCGAGGGCGCCCGCGGTGGACCCCTCGAAGACCATCGGGACGACCGCCGCAGCCTGGACGGTGCGGCCACGAGCGCCGCGCTGGAGCTCGGGGTAGTCGCGCTCCCGTTCCGCCGCCGAGGCGTGCTGGACGCCGCGACCGGTCCGGATCACCGTCGCCATGGGCACGTCGAGGTCGATGGGGATCCGGAGCCAGGCCTCGAGCCCGCCGTCGTCGTAGCCGCGCGACGCGAGGATCATGGCCTCGCGGCCGTCCTCTGAGCGCACGGCGACCCAGCCGCGCGGAGCCCCCAGCGCCGTGCAGGCCGCCTCGATCAGCTGAGCCGCGACGGCCCTCGGCTCGAGCGACCAGGCGAGGGCGTCAGCGACCCTCTGGAGCTCGCGTCGCTGGGTGTCGGCCCGCGCCTCGGCGTTGGCGCCTTCGGGCGGGAGGGTGGTGCTCACGTCCCCGAGTATGCGCGGATCGGCGCCGAAGGGTCTCCGGGCGCCTCCGAATGGGGCACCATGGAACCGTGACGAGCCTCGACCCCGGCCACCAGCGCACGCCGGTCGACGACGGTGTGCCCGACGAGGCCGCGGCAGCCCCTGAGACTGACGCGCCGCCCGATCTGACGGCCGACGCGGTGGTCGACTCGTACGCCCGGGCCGCCGCCCCGTCGCCCGGCTCGCACGCCCAGGCCGCCGCCCCGTCGCCCGGGGCGAGGATCCGCCCGGCGACGCTCATCACCGCCGCGCTGGTCGTGGTCCTGGCGTTCGGGGCCGGGATCGGCGTCGGCCGTGTCACCGCCCCCGCAGCCCCGGGCTCGTCGCCGCCCGGCGCGTCGCACGCCGCAGCCTCGGGCGCGGCGGCATCGTCCGCGCCGGGATCGTCCCCCTCCTCGTCCGCGTCGCCCGCCGGCCCCTCGGCCTCGCCCGGGCCCGCGTCCACCTCGCCGCTCGCCGGGCTCCCCTCGGACGGGGCCCTGCTGGGCAGCCGCAGCGCCAAGGTGCAGCTGACCTACTGGGCGGACTTCCAGTGCCCGTTCTGCGCCCGGTTCGCCGCGGACGTCCTGCCTCAACTCGCACCGCTGATCGCCGACGGCACGGTCTCGGTCCTGCACCGCGACTTCGTCTTCCTCGGGCCCGAGTCGATCGACGCCGCGATCGCCGTCCGGTGCGGCGGGGAGCAGGGCAAGTACTGGCAGATGCACGACGCCGCGTACGCGGGGCAGCAGGGCGAGAACATCGGGTCGTTCGCCGTGGCGCGCCTCAAGGAGATCGCGGCCGGTGTGGGGCTCGATGCGACGGCCTTCGCCGCCTGCCTCGACCGCCAGGACATGCTCGTCGCGGTCCTGGCGGACACGGCCGCCGGCGTGCGGGCGGGCGTCTCGTCGACGCCCACGGTCGACCTGCCGGGCCAGCGGCTCGTCGGGGCCGCGGATGCCGCGACGCTGAGGGCGGCGATCGAGCGCGCGGCCGCCAGCGGTGCTGTGCCCACCCCCGCCCCGTCGGTGGTGCCGTCCGGCGACCCCTGGGCGGGGACGCCCACCAGCGGCCGCAGCGCGGGCAGGGACGCGGCGCGCGTGACCGTCGAGCTGTGGACCGACTACCAGGCGGCCGGCACGCCGGACGTCGTCGCGAACCTCGAGCCGGGGCTCCGCACCCGCGTGGCGTCGGGCAGCGTGCGGCTGGTCCTGCGGGACCTGGCGACGCTGGGCGGCGAATCCATGGTGGCCGCCTCGCTGGTGCGGTGCGCTGCGCAGGACAGTGAACCGGCGGTCTGGTTCGTGCACTCGATCCTGGGCTCGGCCTCCCGAGGCGCGAACACGGGCCTGTTCACGGACCGCGGGCTCCTGTGGCTGGGGGCAAAGCTCGGTTTCGACGTGACGGCGCTCGACGCGTGCATGCGGGATCCCGCCACCGCCGCGGCCATCACGCAGGAGACGGCGTCGGGAACCGCGCTCGGGCTGCGGTCGGCGCCGGCCGTGCTCGTCAGGGTCGGCGGCAGGGTGGTCGCCCGCTTCGATGGCCCGTCGATCGACGCGGCCAAGGTCCTGGCGGCGATCGACAAGGCGAAGTAGGCGGCCGCCAGCGATTCCCCCGGCGAATTGCCGGCGATCGCCGCGATTTCCTCGCACCTGCTTACTCGGTTGGCTCAGCAGGCTGCCTTGTGCTTGACGTCGGCGGAATGACTGCTATTCATGCTATTCATGAAAACGCACCTGCTGACCGTCCAGTCCCGCGGCACGTTCGTGCTTCCCGCCGCCGTGCGCCGCCGGCATCACCTCGACGGCGCGGATGCGCAGCTCCGGCTCATCGAGCACGACGACGGGCGCATGGAGCTCATCCCGACGGTGGCCGTTCCTGCCGACCAGGCGTGGTTCTGGACCGATCGCTGGCAGAAGATGGAACGCGAGGCGGACGCGGACATCGCGGCGGGTCGCGCGACCACCGTCGACGGGATCGAGGGGCTGCTCGAGCACCTCGACTCGCTCCGCTGACGGTGAAGTTCACGACGACCGCGCGGTTCGACGCTGACTGCCGCCGCCTGAGCGTAAGCGAGGCGAAACTGTTCCGGGACGCGCTGGCCGAGTTCGTCCCCGCATGCGATCGCTGTGCCGCGGACCCGTCGGCCACGTGGCCGGCCTCGCTGCGGGTCAAGGACGTCGAGGGCGCCCCGGGCATCTGGGAGATGACCTGGAGCTTCTCGGGGCCAGACGGACGGGCGACGTTCGAGTGGGTCACCATCGACGGCTCGCTCGGCCTCCGGTGGCGCCGCATCGGAGGCCACTCCAACTTCGGCAAGCCCTGACGCCCTCCTCGCCCCGTGCTCCGCTGAGCCAACCGGATGAGCAGGTCCTCGCAATTGCCAGGTATCGCGGTGAAACCTTCCGGGGGATGCCCGCCTCGGAACGGTGACGGTGCTCTCCCCCCGTCCGGACGTCTCCCCGTCCATGTGCGGCTCCCACGGCCTCTGTCCCGCCGGGGGAGCCGCCTCCGTTTCCCCGGACGGCGCCGCCAGCTGGAGCACGCGATGGCGAGGGGACCCGGTGGCCTCGGCGCCGGCGTCGGCGCCGGCCGGGACACCTCTAGCCCTGCAAGCAGGGCTAGAGGTCGGCCACGCTGATGATGCCGCGCCGGATCGCGAACTTGAGCAGCTCGACGCGGTCGTGGAAGCCGAGCTTCTCCATGATGTTCGCCCGGTAGTTGTGGACCGTCTGCTCGGACATGTGGAACACCTTGGCGATCTCGCGGTTCGTGTGGCCCACCGCAGCGAGGAGGAGGATTTCCTTCTCGCGCTCCGAGAGTCCCGCGTAGACGTCCTCGGCCGGGGAGTCCGGGCTGCGCAGCACGTAGGTGTTGACCATCCGGGTCACGATCGACGGCGAAACGTATGTCTGGCCGCGGGTGACCGAGCGGAGTGCCGCGACCAGGTCTGACGGGTCTGCCTCGCGGGTCAGGAACCCGTCCGCGCCAGCCTTGAGCGCCATGCTGAACTGCTCGCTGCCGCTCCCGCTCCGGCACTCGAGAGCGATGATCCGCACTCCTGGCGCAGCGCAGCGCACCTTCTCGATGGCCTCGAACTTGGTGCTGCCGGGCGCCGAGAGCGGCTGGCACTCCGCGATCACGACGTCCGCGGGGGCCCGGCCCAGCGACTCCGGGATGGCTTCCGGCGTGGCCAGGATGGCCGTGACCTCCATGTCGAGCTCGGCGTCGATGATCGAGCGGAAGCCGGCGACGAGCATCGGGAACTCGAAGATCGCAAGCTGCACCGCGATCTTCCCGTTGCCCGGGCCCGCGCCACTGACCCTCACCATTCCCTCGCCGATCTGCGGCAGCCCGGGACCTGCGCCCGGACCGCAGGGTCAACTGTGCCGGTGGCGGCCGCTCTCCCGTAGGGGCCATCGGTCGCACCGTGGTGTCCGCGCCGCCCGGCTGACGCGGGGCCATCCGGCAGGAGATGGTGGAGACCCTGCGGCGCGACGCCCGCGGGGATCACCCCCCCAACGCCCGAGGGGTTCAGTGGGCCACTGCCGCCGCGGCCCACGGGGCCCGCCTACCGGATGGCCACCGAATCCCCGCGGCGGTCCACGCCGCCGACACGTTCGAGGCCCGCGTGCAGGGCGAACGCCACGCGGGTCTCAAGCCCCTCGCCGGGAGCGAGCAAGCGCGCCCGACCGGCCGCGACCGCACCGTCGATGTCCTGCGGGCGGCTTGTCCAGGGCTCCATCGCGAGCAGCTCGTGGCCGCGCCAGCCGCCGAACACCTGCCACAGCCAGGCGTTCGGGAAGACCTCGCGGTCGAAGACGATGGCGACCCCGCGGCGAGCGACGACGTCGGTCAGGGCCAGCCAGCCCTCGGATAGGTCAGTGGCCCAGTGGCCGCCGAACACCCCCGCCTCGCGCCCGAGCACGGTCGCCATGTCGTGGACGCCGTCGCGGGCGGCGGCGCTCGAGACGGGCAGCGACGGCCACGCGTACCGCTGGCCCACGACCCCCATCAGCGGGTCGGAGGCCACGCCCACCACCATGCCACCGTTCGCTGGCAGGTCGATCCGGTGGTCCGCCGTGACCGCGAACGCAGGATGGACGCCCCACGTGAACGGCAGCGGGTGCACGTCGAGGTTCTCGATCCGATAGCTCGCCCACAGCACCGGCTCGCCGGCGCGCAACTCGAGCGTCCTCGTGAAGCGCGCCGCGGCGATGTTGCCGAGCCCTGTCGCCGTGACCGATGCCTCGGCCCCGTCGGATGCCGCGCGGGACGACGCGGTCCAGGGCAGGCACCACAGCTCGCCCATGTAGGGCAGCTTCTCGCCGCGGAGGGTGGACAGGTCGCCGCCCGGGAAGACCTCGTCCCAGCCGCCGGTCCACCAGTCGTCGAACCAGGCCCCGTACGGCGCGAGACGCGGGGTCAGCCGCGGGTTGCGCCACAGGAGCTCGCGCCCGGCCCCCACGTCCACGAGCGAGGCGACGTGGCCGCCCATCGAGGGGACCGCCGTGACCGAGACCAGGCCGTTCTCGAGGACGATCGCCGGGATGCCCTCCCACGTCGTCTCCCGGACGCGAGCCGCGGTCACGCCAGGACCACCTCCACGCCGGCATCCCGGATCTCGGCGACACGGCGCGGATCGGCGCCGGTGTCCGTGATCAGCACGTGGACCTGCGCCAGGGGCACGATGGGCGTGAAGCCCTGCCGGCCGAGCTTGGAGGAGTCGGCGACAGCCACGACACGCCGGCTTCGCGACGTCGCGACCGCGCCCACCTCCGCCACGAGCACGTGAGGCGTGGTGAGGCCGGCCTCGGGCGTCAGCCCGTCGCAGCCGAGGAAGATCGTGTCGGCGGTGAGCGCGCGCAGGCCGTCGATCGTCCCGGGCCCCACGAAGGCGCGGTACTCGGGCAGGTACAGCCCGCCCACGACGACCAGGTGGGGCGCGTCCCAGCCGCCGATCTCGTCCACCACCGGCAGCGAGTAGGTGACCACCGTGATGGCGTTGGGGGACCGCAGCGCCGCGGGCATCTGGGCCGCGACCTGCGCCACGGTGGTCCCGGAGTCGAACAGGACGATCTCGCCCGGCGCAATCAGGCGGGCCGCAGCCGCCGCGATCCGCGCCTTCTCCTCTCGATGGAGGTGCAGCTTGGTGGCGAACGCGCCCGCCGCGAGCTTGGCGGCCAGGCTGACGGCTCCGCCGTGGACCCGGCGCAGCCGCCCGGCGCCCTCGAGCAGGATCAGGTCGCGCCGGATCGAGGCGTCGGTCACGCCGAAGCGCGAGGTGAGGTCGCCCACGCTGACCCGCAGGTCGCTGTCGATCAGGCGCGCGATCTGCTCGCGCCGCTCATGCGCCGTCAGGCCCGACGACTCGAGTCCGGCGTCCGCGGAGACGCTCACTTGTGCACCCCCATCGTGAGGCCCTGGATCAGGTTCCGCTGGAAGATCAGGTACACGATGATCGCAGGCAGGGCGCTGACCAGCGAGCCGGCCATGAGGGTCGGGATGTTGACGACGCGCCCGTTCTGGAGCACCGCCAGCCCCACGGTGATGGTGCGGACGGCGGGCGTCTGGAGGAACAGCAGGCCCACCAGCAGATCATCCCAGATCTGGATCACCTGGAGGACGGCCACGGTGGTGATGGCCGGGACCGAGAGCGGCAGCATGACCTTGCGGAAGATCTGCCAGTAGCCCGCGCCGTCCATGACCGAGGCCTCGACGAGCTCGGTGGGGATGCTCCGGTAGTAGGTGGTCATGAGGTAGGTGGCGAACGGGGACCCGATGGCCGCGTAGACCACGATGGCGCTCGGGAACTGGTTGACGCCGTGGACCACCCGCGCGATGTCCACGTAGACCGGGATGATGATCGACTGCAGCGGGATCATCATCCCGGACAGGATGGCCACGAACACCAGCCCGGAGCCGCGGAACCCGAGCTTCGCGAAGGCGTAGCCGCCGGTCGTGCTGACGACCAGGATCAGCAGGACGCCGCCGACCGTGACGACGGTGGAGTTCCACAGCTCCGCCAGCACCGGCATCTGGACGAACAGGTCCTGCCACGACGCGAGCGAGAAGCCGCTGCCGGCGATGTACTGGTCCCTCGACCGCAGCGAGGTCAGGATCATCAACAGGAACGGGAACAGCATGATCACGCCGACCACGCACAGGATCGCGAACATGACGAGCCGGCTGAGCCGCCGCCTGGTCACGGGCATCGGGCGCACCTAGTCGAGCCGGCTGCGGAACAGCCGCAGCTGCGCGATGCTGATCGCGAAGACGACCACGAACAGCACGATCCCGATCGCCGCCGCGTAGCCGAACGCGCCCACCTTGAAGCCCTGCTGGTACACGTAGAACTCGAGCGTCGTGGAGCCGAAGCCGGGGCCGCCGCCGGTCATGACGAAGATCAGGCTGAACAGGGCCGTGAAGGCGGTGATGAGCGTCAGGATGAACGCGAACTGGATGAACCGCATCAGCATCGGGATGGTGATCTTGCGGAACGTGGTGAGGCCGCTCGCCCCGTCAACGCGGGCCGCCTCGTAGACCTCGCGGTCCAGGGTCGCCATCCCGGTGATGAAGATGATGGTGTTGGTGCCGAACACCGACCAGATGAACGTGATCGCGACTGCCAGCATCGCGCTGTACTCGCCGCTCAGGAAGTCAGTCTGCACGTTGAGCCCCAGGCCGGCGAGGATGGCGTTGAGGATGCCCTCCAGCGCGAACACCCGGATCGCCACCATGCCGATCACGACCCAGCTGATGGCCGTGGGCAGGAAGTAGGCGGAGCGGAAGAACCGCCAGCCCAGGACGTGCTCGTTGAGGAGGTAGGCCACCAGTAGCGGGATCAGGATCGCGAACGGGACGGCCGCGAGCAGGATGACGTTGTTGAGGACGACGCGCCAGAAGTTGGGGTCGGCGAACAGCCGCTGGTAGTTCTGGAGGCCGATCCAGGTGGACGTGATGCCGTCCCAGCGCGTGAAGCTGAAGTAGGCGGCCTGCCCGAGCGGCACGGCCAGCAGCGTGAGCTCGAGCACGATCACGGGCAGGGCGAACAGGATGCCGGCCCGCCGCTGGGAGCGGCTCAGCCGACCGTGCGCACGGCGAGGGGTGGCGGCCGCCGGTGCCGGCGAGTCGAGGGTGGTCGTGGGGTTGGTCATCTGGAGTGGGAAGGCCGGCGGCAGGGGGGATCGCCGCCGGCCTCATGATGTCGGCTCAGCCGGGGGCCGGAGCCGTATAGGTGTCGCCACGCTGGTCTGCGGGCAGCCCGTTGAGCGCGTCCGACATCGCCTTGAGCGCGTCGGTGGGGCTGGTGGTGCCATTGAACACGCCGTTGAGCAGCTTGGTCGCCACGTCGGTGACACCAGGCTGGATCACGTTGTCGATCATCGGGTAGCGCGTGTAGCCCTGGTTGGCCGCGAAGTCGAGCATGGCGTTGGCCAGCGGCTCAGTGGCCGGCGTGCCGGGGACGACCGGGATCAGGCCGCCGTCGGCGATGATCTTCTGGGCCTCGGGGGTGGCCATCCAGGCGAGGAACGCCGCGGACTCGGCCTTGTGCTGTGAGTAGCTGGTCACGCCGAAGCCGTCACCGGGGAACTCGACGACGCCCTTGACCTGCGTGTCGTTGAACGGCGGGATGAAGACGCCCACCTTGTCGCCCAGCTTGTCGTGGAACTCCTTGAAGTCCCAGCTGCCCTCGAGGACCATCGCGGCCTTGCCGGCCTCGAACATCCCGACCGAGTCGCCGTTGAGGACGTCGGGGTTGGTGTAGCCCTTGGACTTGATGGTGGCCCACTTGGTCAGCTGCGCGACGATCGCCGGATCGGTCCACGGGATCTGGCCGCTGTAGACCTTCCTCCAGTCGCTGCCCGAGAGGTACATCATCATGTAGCTGAGGTCGTAGTACGGGTAGAAGCCGGCGTTGAGCGCTTGGCCGCCCGGTCCGTAGGCCATCGGCAGGATCCCGGCCGCCTTGAGCTTCTCCAAGGCCGTGAAGAACTCGGTCCAGTTGGTGGGGAACGAGGTGATCCCCGCCTGGGCGAACAGGTCCTTGTTGTAGAACCCGTTGTAGTGCTGCATGTCGAGCGGCACGCAGATGGCGCCCTGGTCCAGCGACAGGCCCTTGGAGCACCAGTCGATGCCGTTGAACGTCTTGAGCGTGTCAGCCGGGATGTACTGGTTGAGCGGCTCGAGGTAGCCCTGGTTCTGGAGGGCGAACAGGCCGGTCCACATCGTCATGATGTCGGGCCCTGTACCTGAGATGGCGGCCGCCTTGAGCAGTGCGAAGTAGTTGTCCGCCGGCTGGCTCACCACGTTGATCGTGACGTTGGGGTTCTTGGCGGTGTAGGCGGTCACGAGCGCCTGGGTGACGGTGGCGTTCGCCTCGGTGCCGTAGTTGTGCCACAGCGTGAGCGTCACCGGCGCTGCGGCAGTCGCCGAGGCCGCCGCCTGGCTGGGTGCGGCCGACGACGCTGCGACGGACGCGGCAGATGCGGTGGACGGCGCGGCACTGGTCGCCACGGATGGCGCCGTGCTGGGTGTGGAACCTCCGCAGGCGGTCGCGATCAACATCGCGGACCCCGCCAGCGCGAGCAACCTTCGGTTCAAGCCGTGTCTCCTTTCCGACGAGCATCCCCTGACCGGGCATCCTCCGGACCGGGCCGCGCTCCTCGCGCGTTCTGGTCGTCCCGACGCATGGGTGCCAGCAGACCGGCCGACAAGCGCGGCTGCGTGCACGATCCTACGCTCAGACTGGCCAGACTCGCAATACGTCTTGCAGGTTTCAGGCAACAACCGTGCAATCGGTGCAGATTCGGACGAACGAATGCCCGCGGATCGCCTTGACACCCGACACTGTCCGAATAGCATATGTGCATCAAATGGACATTGATCAACTGGCAGCGTGCGGTCGGTTCGGCCGTCAAGCGACCAGGACTGGAGGCGATCCCGGTGGGTTCTGGCGGCGACATCCGATTGGCGCGACTGTTCGACGGCGGCTCGAACGCGATCATCGCCGCGATTGACCACGGCCTCTACAACGGCCCTCGCCCGGGCTTCGAGGACCTGTCGGCGGTGGTGGACCGCCTCACGGGCGCGGACGCCATCCTGGTGAGCCCCGGCATGGCGACCCACCTCGCTCCTGCGTTCAGCCGCCGCGGCGCGCCCGCGATGATCGTCCGGCTCAACTGGGGCACCCAGTACGCCACCCAGTGGGGCTACCACGAGAGTCGCAGCGTGCCGATGGTCTCCGCCGCCGGCGCCATCGCGCTGGGGGCGGACATCGTCCTCGTGGGCATGTCGATCAAGACTGGCTCCGAGGCGGTGGACGCCGAGAACGTCGAAATGGTCGCCCGGTGCGTGGCCGAGGCGCGTGCCGCAGGCGTGCCGATCGTGGGCGAGGTCTACCCTGCGGGGCATGAGGAAGTCAGTCCCGAGGAGCGCCACGAGGTGATCTCCATCGGCTGCCGCATCGTGGCCGAGCTCGGCGTGGACCTGGTCAAGACGTTCCACACCGGGGAGCGCTTCGCCGAGGTCTGCAAGTCCACGCCCGTCCCGGTCCTGGCGCTCGGCGCGAAGAAGCTGCCGCACGAAGTGGATGCGCTCGCGCTGGCGGCCACGGCGGTCCGCGACGGCGCCCGCGGCGTGGTCTTCGGGCGCAACCTCGTGGGCGCGAACGACCCGGTGCGGTTCATGGCGGCGCTCCGCGAGGTGGTCAAGGAGGGAGCGAACCCCGCGACCGCCGCCGCCAAGCACGGGCTGGCATAGCGCGCCGGGGAGCCGTGACCCTCCTGCTCGGGCTTGACGTCGGGACCACCTCGGTCAAGGCCGGGCTGTTCGACGCGGCCGGGAGGCAGCTGGCGGCCGACGGCCGTGAGTATGCGCTGTCGCACCCGGGCCCAGATCGGGCCGAGATCGACGCGGAGACGTGGTGGGCGTCCGCCGTGGCGGCGGTCCGCGGGGTGCTGGCGACCCCAGGGGTGGACCCGCACGCGGTGGCGGCGATCGGGGTCTCCAGCCAGGGCGAGACGGTCGTGGCGGTGGACGGCGACGGCCGGGCCCTCGGCCCCGCCCTCGTCTGGCTCGACAACCGTGCCGCGGCCGAGGCCCGGCAGCTCGCGGCCCGGTTCCCCAACGCGCTCGTCTACGACCGGACGGGCGTCCCCGACGTGAACCCGACCTGGCCCGCGTCGAAGCTGCTGTGGTGGCGGAACCACGAGCCGGGGCTGTTCCGGGACGCCTCGTGGTTCCTGCTTGTGGAGGACTTCGTCCTGCGCCGCCTCACCGGCCGCTTCGTCACCGAGGGCGGCATCCAGTGCACGTCCCTGCTGTTCGACATCGTCGAGGGCCGGTGGTGGCCCGAGATGCTCGACGCGGTGGGCGTGGGGCCGGAGCGCCTGCCGGCGGTGGCGTCGCCGGGATCGGTGGTCGGAGAGCTGACGCCTGCGGTGGCCGCTGCCCTCGGCCTGCCGGCGGGGCTGCCCGTCGTGGCCGGCGGGATGGACCAGGGCGCGGGCGCGGTGGGCGTGGGCAACACCGGCAGCGGCGTGGTGTCGGAGAGCACAGGCGGCGCGCTTACGGTCCAGGCGGCGGTGGCGCGCCACGGGGGCGACCCCTCCCGCCAGACGCCGGTGTACATCCACTCGGCCCCGGGCCAGTACCTGTACTGCCCCGTCTGCCCGACCGGCGGCATGGCCCTCACCTGGTTCCGGGACAACCTCGGAGCCCTGGAGGTGGAGCGCGCCCGCCGCGAGGGCACCAGCGCGTACGACCTCCTGACCGCACTGGCCGCGGAGGTCGCCCCCGGCTGCAACGGGCTCACGATGCTGCCGCACCTCGCGGGCGCCTTCAGCCCCGAGTACGTCCCCGAGGCGCGCGGAGCGTTCATCGGGATCACGCTCGCCCACACCCGCGGCCACTTCGTCCGGTCGGTCCTCGAGGCTGTCGCGTTCATGCTGCGGCGGAACGTTGAGCTCTTGGCCCTGGCGGGCGCCCCGGCAACCGAGATTCGCTCGCACGGGGGCGGCGCCCGAAGCCGGCTGTGGAACCAGATCAAGGCGGATGCCTGCGGGCTGCCGGTGGTGACCATGGAGGGCGAGGACGCGGCCGTCCGCGGCGACGCGATGCTGGCCGGCGTGGCCGTCGGGGTGTACCCGGACCTGGCGGCCGCCGACGCGGCGCTCGTCGCGACCCGGGACCGCTTCGAGCCGGAGCCCGCGAACCGCGCCGCCTACGACGACGCGTTCGACCGCTACAACCGGCTGTTCGAGGCGCTGCGGCCCGAGTTCGAGCGCGCGGCGGCGGGCGGCTGACCTGACAATCGATCCGAAACCGACCAGAACGACCAACCACGACTCGCATGGAGGCCCACAGGTGGCGGTGAAGGCGAAGATCGGCGTCTGCGTGATGGCGCTGCTCGAGGACGACTACAACAAGACCGGCCACATGCGCGAGGCCGCCACGGCAGCTGCGCAGGAGATCGCCGACACCTTCGCCCAGTGGGGCGAGGTGGTCCACGCCGGGCTGGTCGAGGAGGAGCACCAGGCGGCGGCGGCGGCGCGCGCGTTCAACGCGGCGGACGTGGACCTCATCGTGATGATGGAGCTGGCGTACACCAAGGGCCTGGTGCCCGCCCGGCTGATCATCGACACGGCCGCCCCGATCCTGGTCTGGAACGCCCAGAAGATCCGCCGCCTCGACGAGAAGGACGGCTTCGACGTCGTCATGCTCAACTCGGGCATGGCGGGGATGCCGGAGCTGACGGCGGTGCTGCTGCGGACGGGCCGCGACTACGCGCTGGTGACCTCGCTGTTCGACGACCCCGAGGGCCGCGCCAAGGTCCAGGAGGTCATCGCAGCGGCCGCCGTCCGCCGCCGGCTGCGCGAGACGCGGGTCGCCCTCGTGGGGCACAACTTCGAGGGCATGACGGACCTCATGTTCGACGGCCTCTCGATGCGCGAGACGCTGGGCCCGGTCTACTGGCCGCTCGAGCCCGAGAAGATCGCGGTCCGCGTGGGCGAGCTGCCGCAGGACCTCGTCGACGCCGTGATGGCCGAGGAGCGCGGCAAGTACACCGTGGACATGGACCCCGCGCTGTTCGAGCGGTCCGTGCGCCTCGCGATCGCGCTCGAGCAGGTGGTCAAGGAGCACAAGTTCGACGCGTTCTGCGCCTTCGACCAGGTCTGGCTGACCGACCCCCGCGTGGGCGTCATCCCCTCCTACGGGACGGGTCGCCTGTGCGAGATCGGCATCCCGGCGGCGCCGGAGGGCGACGTCAACACGGCGGTCGCCCAGGTGATCCTCCAGGAGCTGGCGGGCACCGCGACCACGCTCGAGAACTACGTCATCGACTACGACCAGGACGCGGTCATGTTCAGCCACGACGGCCACGGCAACCCCGCGATGGGCACGCCGGGCGCGGTCAAGGTGAAGCACTCGATCTACTACCAGGGCGTCCACGGCTTCGGGGCCGGCTTCGAGTTCGCCTACCGGCCGGGCCCG
>JAJYMP010000621.1:7399-13809 GCA_021786915.1 Chloroflexota bacterium | reverse complement strand
GGCGTCCGAGTCTGGCGCCACGGTCTCGCCCGGGCCCAGGATCGGGAACTGGCCGCCGACGCTGGTCGACGCGAGCAGGTTCAGCGTCATGAGCTGGCCCGCGGCCACGTCAACGCCGAGAATCCGGCCGACGAGCTGGTCCTTCGTCGTCGCGACCATGCCGGGGATGGTCGTGGTCGAGTCGAGCGGGACGTCGTCGCGGACGATGAGGTCGTCCGCCGTCAGGGTCTTCTTCGCCGGCAGCGGCTTGGCGGCGACCACAGCGGTCGTGGTCTTCGCAGTCCCGCGGCCAGCCTGCTGCTGCGCGTTGTTGATGAGGTAGAACGCCGCCGCGGCCGCCCCCACGGCGAGGATCACCCCGAGCAGGATGATCCACTTCCCCCGGCGCCCGGGGTCCTTGTACTCCATCTCCATCGAGGCCTCCCGTCGCAGGCGGCCAGGGCCGCCCGTGGTGCCGTGCCCGCCCGGCGAACTCAGGGCACCGGCCGCGTCCCCTGACCGAGGCGCAGTCGTGGATCGCCTCGAAGTGTCGGGCCGCGGCGGGGGGCGGCCTATGGCCCGTTGGTCCCATCCGGCGCGCAGGGGATGAGAACGGCTGTTCTAATCACGCCGAATCGTGTACGATCGCGTCGTGCCCGAGTTCCGCCTCGTCGCTCCGTTCGAGCCCACGGGTGACCAGCCTGCCGCCATCGAGCGCCTCGCGGACGGGCTGAGCCGCGGGCTGCGGAGCCAGACCCTGCTGGGAGCCACGGGCACCGGGAAGACGTTCGTGATGGCTCAGACCATCGTGAAGCACAACAAACCCACACTGGTCCTGGCCCACAACAAGACGCTCGCCGCGCAGTTGTACTCCGAGTTCCGCGAGTTCTTCCCCGACAACGCGGTCGAGTACTTCGTCAGCTACTTCGACTACTACCAGCCCGAGGCGTACCTGCCGCGCTCGGACACGTACATCGAGAAGGATTCCAGCCGGAACGAGGAGATCGACCGGCTGCGCCACGCGGCCACCCACGCGCTGTTCGAGCGGCGGGACGTGATCATCGTGGCGTCGGTGTCGTGCATCTACGGCCTGGGCGCGCCGGTGGACTACGGCGCCACCGTCCTGCGGCTGCGCGTCGGCGGGCAGTACCGGCGCGACGCCGTCCTGCGCCACCTGGTCGACCTCCAGTACCAGCGCAACGACACGGCCCTGACCCGCGCCCGGTTCCGCGTCCGCGGCGACACCCTCGAGATCGGCCCGGCGAGCTCGGAGGAGATCGTCCGGGTCGAGTTCTTCGGCGACGAGGTCGAGCGCATCACCGAGATCGACCCGCTCACCGGCGAGCTCCTGGCCGAGCGCAAGGAGCTCAACGTCTTCCCGGCGTCGCACTTCGTCACGCCGCGGGACAAGCTCCAGGCGGCCATCCTCGCCATCGAGGAGGAGATGGAGCAGCGCGTCGGGCAGATGGAGTCCGAGGGCCGCGCGCTCGAGGCCGCCAGGCTCCGCCAGCGCACCACGTTCGACCTCGAGATGATGCGCGAGCTGGGCTACTGCTCCGGCGTCGAGAACTACAGCCGCCACCTGTCGGGGCGCGAGCCGGGCTCCCGGCCGTGGACGCTGCTGGACTACTTCCCGCCGGACTGGCTCCTGATCGTGGACGAGTCGCACATGACGATCCCGCAGGTGGTCGGCATGTACAAGAACGACCGGACGCGCAAGGAGATCCTGGTCGACTTCGGCTTCCGCCTCCCGTCGGCCCTCGACAACCGGCCGCTCACGTTCGAGGAGTTCGAGGCGCACCTCAACCAGGCGGTGTACGTCTCGGCCACCCCCGGCCCCTACGAGCTCGAGCGGAGCGAGCGGGTGGTGGAGCAGCTGATCCGGCCCACGGGGATCGTGGACCCGAGGATCGAGGTTCGGCCCACGGAGGGCCAGATCGACGACCTGCTCGAGGAGATCAAGCTGCGCGTGGAGCGCGGCGAGCGGGCCCTGGTCACGACCCTCACCAAGAAGATGGCCGAGGACCTGGCCGACTACCTCAAGGAGCTGGGGGTCAAGGTCCAGTACCTCCACTCCGAGGTGGACACGCTCGAGCGCGTCGCCATCCTGCGCGACCTCCGCCTCGGCGTGTACGACGTGCTGGTGGGGATCAACCTCCTCCGCGAAGGCCTGGACCTGCCCGAGGTGACGCTGGTCGCGATCCTCGACGCGGACAAGGAGGGGTTCCTGCGGTCGGCCTGGTCGCTGATCCAGATGATCGGCCGGGCGGCGCGCAACACCGGCGGCGGCGTGGTGATGTACGCGGACCGGATCACCGACTCGATGCGCGCTGCGATCGACGAGACCGACCGCCGGCGGAGCATCCAGGAGCAGTACAACGCCGAGCACGGGATCGAGCCGCAGACGATCATCAAGGGGATCCACGACATCAACGACCGGCTGCGCGCGGTGGCCGAGAACACGATCGTGTACTCGTCCGAGCGGCGGGCGGCGAACCTGGCGGCCGCGGACACGGCCGAGGTGGAGCGGCTGGTGGCCAAGATGGAGGCCGAGATGAAGGCCGCGGCCAAGCAGCTCGAGTTCGAGCGCGCAGCCGCCCTCCGGGACGAGATCCAGCAGATCCGGCTCCGGGTGCTCGAGCAGGACGCCTCGGTGGTGGTCGCGCGGGCGGCCGAGCGGGCGGCGAAGGACGCGCTGCTGCCCGCGAAGGAGCGCGCGGCGGCGCACCGTCCCGGCGGCAAGGGCGGCGACCGCCGCGGCGAGGCGCCCGCGTTCGAGGTCACCGAGGTGCGGGTGCTGGCGGCAGGCGAGGAGCCGGACGTGGCCGAGGGGGGCGGCGGGCGGGGCGAGGGCGAGGCCGGCGGCAACGCGAGCGACCTGTTCCCTGGCATCCGCGACGAGCACGACGACGAGGACACCGGCTGGCAGGCGCGCTGGCTGGACCGCCCGACGTGGGACGTGACCGTGACGCCCAACATCCGCCGCCGGACGGGCCAGCGACCGGGGAGCCGCCGGCCGCGCGGGTACTGAGCGCCCGACTCTCGGGCCAGGGCGGTCTCCGGGTGAGCGCCCGGGCAGCGACCGTCCCGCTCTCGGCCGCGAACTCAATGTCGGTCCGTTGGCTTCAAGTGTCGGTCCGTTGGCTTCGGTTGTTCCACACGGCTACGAACTCGACGGATCCGCGGGGCTGCGCGGCCCCATTCCGGCTCGGCCAAGCCCCCGAGGTCCTACTCGCGGCGGCGTTTCTAGCCCAACGAACAGGATCGGCAGGGACAGCCTTCGCCGGGCACTGGTCACGCCGGCTGAATGCCCGGCTGCCTCGGGGCTGTCCGGCAGCGGCAAGTCCAGGTCGTAGCCCTACGGAACAGGAACGGCGCCGAGAGCCGGAGGGGACCACCCGGCATAAGCGCGCGCCAAGCGGCGATTCCGACACTGGGACGATGCCGGCATCAGAACGAGCCATCGATCGGGGCACGAGGCTGGGCGCGCGCGCCCTCGGCGAAATCGCCGAAGAGCTGCGGGAGGCTCGACTGGGGCTCGGCGTGAGTCAAGAACACGTGGCGGCCGCAGCGCGTGTCTCGCGCCCGCGGTATTCCAAGATCGAGCGCGGCAAGGCGCCGACCCTGACGATCGCGGAGGCCGCTCGTCTCGGCGGCGTGCTGGGCCTCGACCTCTGGCTGCGGCTCTATCCCGGCCCGCAGCCGCTCCGTGATGTGGCCAGCTCGCGGCGGCTCAGGAGCCTGCTCTCGCACGTGCGACGACCGCTCTGGTGGCAGACCGAAGTGCCCTTGCCGAGACGGCCGGACCGGACGGAGCAACGCGCATGGGACGCGGTCGTGCACGGCGAGGGAAGCCGAACCGCGATCGAGCTAGAAATGCGGCTGCGCGTCGGCCAGGCCGTGGAACGCCGGCTGGCCCTGAAGCGCCGCGACGACCCCACGGGGGCGTTCTTGCTCGCGATCGCCGACACGCGCGCCAATCGGCGTCTCCTGGCTGACCACCCCCACCTCTTCGCCGACCTGCCGCGGCTCCGGGCCGCCGAGGTGTTCGCAGCCCTGGAGTCCGGTCGGCATCCGCCGACAGGTCTGGTCCTGATCTGAGTGGCCGATGGCCTCGATGTCGGGGCAACGGAACACTTGTTCTAAAGCGACGGGGTCGCTAGACTGGACCCGTGCCCCAGGATCGAATCGTCGTGCGCGGCGCGCGCGAACACAACCTCAAGGACGTCGACGTCACGTTCCCGCGTGACCGCCTCGTGGTGATCACGGGTCTGTCCGGCAGCGGCAAGTCCAGCCTCGCCTTCGACACGATCTACGCGGAGGGCCAGCGCCGTTACGTCGAGTCCCTCTCCTCCTACGCCCGCCAGTTCCTGGGCCAGATGGAGAAGCCCGACGTCGACCAGATCGACGGGCTCAGCCCCGCGATCTCAATCGACCAGAAGGGCGCGTCCAAGAACCCGCGGTCGACGGTGGGCACGGTCACCGAGATCTTCGACTACCTGCGCCTGCTGTTCGCCCGCATCGGCCACCCGCACTGCCCGAACTGCGGCCGGGAGATCGAGCGCCAGACCGTCCAGCAGATCGTCGACCAGATCCTCGCCCAGCCAGAGGGGACGCGGCTGCTCGTCCTGGGGCCGCTGATCAAGGACCGCAAGACCGAGGGGGACCGCGTCTTCGACGGCGCGCGCAAGCAGGGCTTCGTTCGCGTCCGGGTGGACGGCGTCCAGTACGACCTCTCCGAGGCGCCGACACTCGACAAGTACAAGCGCCACACGATCGAGGCGGTGGTGGACCGCTTCGTCGTCCGGCGCGCCGAGGTCCCCGACGGCTGGTCCCGGGACGAGCTGGGGCGGCCGATCGACCCGGACTCCGGCGCGAGGCTCCCCGACCCGGACGCCGCCCGCCTGGCGGACTCGGTCGAGACCGCGCTCCGGCTGGGCGAGGGCGTGATGGTCGTGGCGCCCCTGCCGCGTGATGGCGAGGCGCCCGCGTTCGAGGAGCGCCGCTACAGCGAGCGCTACTCGTGCCCCTACGACGGGACCACCATCGACGAGCTCGAGCCGCGGTCCTTCTCGTTCAACTCGCCGCACGGCGCCTGCCCCACGTGCACGGGGCTGGGCAGCCAGCTCGTCATCGACCCTGAGATGGTCATCCCGGACCGCCGCAAGAGCATCCGCGCGGGCGCCCTGGTCCCCTGGAACAAGATGCCCACCGAGATCAGCTGGCGCATGAAGATCACGGACGCCGTGTTCACCTCGCGCGGCTGGTCGATCGACACGCCCGTCGCGGACCTGCCGGCGGAGGCCCTCCAGTACCTGCTCTACGCTCCGAAGGACGAGAAGGTCGTCGTCCGGTATCGCCACGAGCGCGGCGAGAACTCCTACGTCGCCACGTTCGAGGGCGTGGTCACGAACCTCGAGCGGCGCTTCAAGGAGACCGATTCGGAGTACATCCGGACCGAGCTCGAGAAGTTCATGGTCCAGAAGCCCTGCCCCACGTGCAATGGCCAGCGCCTCCGTCCCGAGACGCTCGCCGTGACGGTCGACGGCCGGAACATCGCCGAGACGTCGCGGCTCTCGGTCACCGAGGCGCTCGACTGGGCGGCCAACCTGATGAGCCGGATCACCGAGCGCGAGGCCACGATCGCGCGCCAGGTGCTCAAGGAGATCGTCGCGCGGCTCGGGTTCCTCGTGGACGTCGGGCTGGACTACCTCACGCTGGACCGCGCGAGCATCAGCCTGTCGGGCGGCGAGGCGCAGCGGATCCGGCTCGCCACCCAGATCGGCACGACGCTCATGGGCGTGCTCTACATCCTCGACGAGCCGTCCATCGGGCTGCACCAGCGGGACAACGCCAAGCTGATCGCGACGCTGACCCGGCTCCGGGACCTCGGCAACACGGTCCTCGTGGTCGAGCACGACGAGGAGACCATCCGGACTGCGGACTGGGTGATCGACATCGGGCCGGGCGCCGGCGAGCACGGCGGCGAGATCATCGCCAACGGCCCGCTCGAGGTCGTCCTCGCCGAGCCGCGGTCGATCACCGGCGCCTTCCTGCGCGGCGAGCGCATGGTCGCCGTCCCCGAGCGGCGCCGCCGCGGCAACGGCAAGCACCTCGTGGTCCGCGGCGCCCGCCAGCACAACCTGCGCGGGATCGACGTCAAGTTCCCGCTCGGCACGTTCATCGCCGTGACCGGCGTCAGCGGCTCGGGCAAGTCCACGCTGGTGGACGAGGTGCTGTACCGGGCCCTCGCCAGGGACCTGACCGGTTCGCGCGAGCCGGTTGGCGCCCACGACGCGGTCGACGGCGTGCAGCACATCGACAAGATCATCGAGATCGATCAGAGCCCCATCGGACGGACGCCGCGGTCCAACCCCGCCACCTACACGGGGCTGTTCGGCCCCATCCGCGAGCTGTTCGCGGGCACGCCG
>JAJYMP010000621.1:0-7389 GCA_021786915.1 Chloroflexota bacterium | reverse complement strand
CTACCAGCCGGGCCGGTTCAGCTTCAACGTCAAGGGCGGCCGGTGCGAGGCCTGCAAGGGCGACGGGATCATCAAGATCGAGATGCAGTTCCTGCCCGACGTCTACGTCCCGTGCGAGGTGTGCAAGGGCAAGCGCTACAACCGCGAGGCGCTCGAGATCCACTACAAGGGCCGCTCGATCGCGGACGTCCTTGAGATGACCGTCGAGGAGGCCAACGAGTTCTTCGCGGCCGTCCCCAACGTCAAGGCCAAGCTCCAGACCCTGTTCGACGTCGGCCTCGGCTACGTCCACCTCGGCCAGCCAGCCACCACGCTCTCGGGCGGCGAGGCGCAGCGCGTCAAGCTCGCCACGGAGCTCTCGCGGCGGGCCACCGGCAAGACGCTCTACCTCCTCGACGAGCCCACGACCGGCCTCCACTTCGCCGACGTCGACAAGCTGCTCCACGTCCTCCACCGGCTCGTGGACAACGGGAACACCGTGCTCGTCATCGAGCACAACCTCGACGTCATCAAGACCGCGGACTGGATCGTGGACCTCGGTCCCGAGGGCGGCTTGCGGGGCGGCCTCGTCATCGCCGAGGGGACGCCGGAGCGGGTCGCCGAGACGCCGGGCTCGGCGACGGGCGAGTACCTCGCGCGCGTGCTGCACGGCGAGCCGCTCGTCCCGCTCTCCGACGTGACCTTCGCGGACGAGGCAGGGCGGCCGGGCATCAGCGCCCGCGAGGTGCTCCCCCTGCCGGAGATGGTGCCCGCGCGCAAGCGGGTGGCCGCCGCCCGATCCGCCGGCGAGCGCTGACCGCGCTCGGGGCGCCTCGCAGCGGCGCGATCGACGGGATCGAGCAGGACGATTCGGCCGGGCTCCGCGGTTCACGGCGCCCGTTCGCACGCCGTACCATCGCCCCATGCCCGACATCGAGTACGCCTTCCTCGCCGACGCGGCCGAGACCAACCCCGGCCACAAGTTCCACGTGCTCGGTGGCGGCATCACGCGCATCGGCGGGCCGACGTTCCCGCTGGTCCACGCGCACCTGGCGCTGGTCGTCGGTCTGCTCGTCACGGCGCCCGAGACCAAGCGCGAGCACGAGCTGGGCATCGTCCTGCTCGACCCCGACGGCCGCGATGTCACCTCCGCGACCGGCTCGCTGGTCGCCCGCGGCAACGATGACGGGCGCGACAACATCGTCACGTTCAGCGTGGACCTGTACGGGATCCGCTTCCCGTCGCCCGGCGACTACTCGTTCCGCATCCTCGTCAACGGGTCGGAGCGCAAGCGGCTCGGGCTGGTGCTGGTGCGGTCGGGCGGCGACAGCGGGATCCAGATCAGCCCGGCGGAGTCGTGACCGGCGGTCGTCCAGCCGCCCGACGGCCGACCGGCCCGGCACGCCACGAGCGGCCCGCGATCGACGAGGCCGCCCTGATCGCCGCCCGTGCCGGCGATCGGCTGCTCGACGCGGCGCGTGCGGTCGGCATCGCTCGCTGGGTCGCGTACCTGGAGCCCCTGCCTGACCAGCTTCGCGACGGCGATCTCGGCGAGCTTCGGCGGGTCGCGCTGCGGGCACGCTCGGCCTACGGTCCCAAGGACTCGATCCGCGACGCGCTGCCGCAGGAGCTGACCGAGCCGTTCCTCGACGCCGTCGACAAGCTGCTCAAGGAGTTGGCGCGCCACGACGTCGGCGGGGGCTGACCGCCCCAGCCCCGCGGACCAAGGCCCGCGGCGCCGGCGCCCGCCAGGCGCGCTCCCACGCGCGCGCCTCGCCGCCTGCCCGCGGCCGGGAGCGTGGCGGCTTTTCGGATAGAACGAACAAGGTCCAGTCCACAGCCCTGTTCCTCCCCCAGTCAAGCGCCTCTCCGGCGCGGGTTGGGCTTCGCGGTCAGCCCGGGCCGAGCGTGGTTCGCCTCGCTGCCGGGCTGCGAACGCTTGGCCGTGCACGCGACGGCAGCCCTTCCCGCTCCCACCGGAAAGGAATGTGGGCGTCTGGCCTCCGCTTGTTCGGATCAAACGAAACGTGGCGACCCGCGCCGGGGCGTCCGGGCGCGCGTCGCCAGCCCTGGGGCCGTCACCGGGAGAGCCGTCAGTAGATGAAAGGCAGCATCCGGCGGGTCCGCGCCCGATAGGCGCCGTAGCCCGGGTATCGCGCCACCAGCCATATCTCCTCGCGGGCCGACTTGAGGCGGAAGAAGGCGAGCAGCACCAGGGAGCCCGCGATCGCGGTCACGAGCGCGTGCATCACCAGTCCGTAGCCCAGCGCAGCGATCACGAGCCCGCCGTAGATCGGGTGACGGACGAAGCGGTAGACGCCCGTCTCGACCAGGTCGCCGCCGTCGCGCGGGTGGGGGAAGGCGGTCAGGGCGCTCCCGAGCTGCCGGACGCCGAGCAGCGCCATGAGCCCGCCCAGCGCCAGCAGCAGCAGGCCGACGACAGAGGCGGGCGTCAAGACCTCGGGCGAGAACGGCGTCTCGGTGAGGCCGCCGATCCCGATCGCCACCAGGAGCACGCCCTGGATCATGACCCAGCCCTCTCCGCGCGGCCCGAGGCTTGGGAGCCTGGTCACTGGCGTGCGACGGCCGGGTCTGACTTCGACGATGCCGCCAGCGCCCGCCACTCGTCGGCCAGGACGCCCATGCGGTGGACGTCACGGTGCACGCCCTCGCGGAAGGCCGCGCGCCGGAGTGTGCCCTCGTGGACGAAGCCGACGCGCTCGTAGACGCGCTGGGCGCCGACGTTCATGTCGTAGACGTCGAGCCAGACCCGCACGAGGCGAAGCTCGTCGAAGGCGAACCGCAGCAGCGCGTGGATGCCGTCGGTGCCGTAGCCGTGGCCACGGTCCTCCTCGGCGCCGACCGAGATGCCGAGGCCTGCGCTGCCGTCGATCAAGTTGAGGTCCTTGAGGCCGATTGTGCCCACCGGGCGGTCATCAGCCAGCAGGCAGATGACGAAGTGGTAGCCCTCCTTGCCCTGGCCCTCGATCAGCCGCTCGACCCACTTCTCTTCCATGCCCTTCGACAGCGGCGCCCGCATGCCGAGGGTCCTGCCGGTGCGCCAGTCGTTGAGCCAGCGAACGAACAGCTCGACGTCGTCCTTCTCGGCGGGCCGGAGGAAGACCTTGCCGTGCTGGATCTGGGGGACGGTTCCGTCGGATCTCGCTTGCATGGTCGGAAGTCTACGCGGCGCGGCGGCCGGCGCCGAGCCCCAGCTCCTCGGGCTCGAACGCCTCGAGCAGGAACCGCGAGGGGGCCGCCGGGTCGAACAGCAGCGTGAGCGAGCGGCGGGCGCGGGTCCAGGCGACGTAGGCGAGCCGGCGCTCCTCCTCGAGCGCGCGCTCGGGCTCGGCGGCGTCCGCGATCGAGCGGCGGCCCGGGAAGCCGTCTGCGAGCACGACGACGTGGTCCCACTCGAGGCCCTTCGTGCCGTGGGCCGTGGCGAGCGTGAGCGGCGCGTCGTCTCGCCGGAGCTCGGCGAGGCGGCCGCGGAAGGCTTCGACGTGACTGCGGAGCGCGTCGAGCGAGGCCAGCGGCGCGGCCCAGCCGAGGAGCGCGGTGACGAGGTCGGATTCGGCCGGCTCGTCGGGGTTGGCGGGAGGGTTGGCGGCCTCGGCTGCCCGGCACTCGGCGCGGACACGGGCGAGCGCGACGAGGGGTCCGCCGGGGCCTCTGGACGCCGACTCCGCGCGGGCGAGCAGCCCGTCCAGCCGCGGGTCCTCCACGGGAAGCGCGATGTCGGGCGCGCGGAACGGCCAGCCCCGCGCCACCGCGACCACCACCGGGACGAGCAGCTCGCGGTTGGTCCTCGCGAGGACGGCGCGCGTGCTCCCGTCGTCCGGCCACGACGCCATCGCCCGGGCGACGCGGACCACGTCGTCCGAGGCGTCGGGCGCCAGGATCAGCCGCCCCGCGTTCCGCGGCCCGGCCATCACCCGCTTGACGAACCGCTCCTCGTTCTGCTCCACCAGCCGAACCGCCCGCTGCACCACAGGCGGCGGGCACCGGTAGTTGGTCTCGAGGTCGATCCGGCAAAGGCCGGGCAGCGCTGCCGCGAGGCTCAGGATCCGGCGCACGTCGGCCAGCCGCCAGCCGTAGACCGTCTGGTCGTCGTCTCCCACCAGCGTCACGTTGGGGCGGTCGCCCGCGAGCAGGAGCGCGAGGTCGAGCTGGGTGCGGTCGAGGTCCTGGGCCTCGTCGACGAGCAGCGTGGCGCATCGGGCGCGCCATTTTGCACGCGCCCCGGCGTCCTCCTCCAGCAGCGCCAGCGCCCGGACGACGAGGTCGTCGAAGTCGAGCGCGCCCTCGTCGCGCAGCGCCAGCTCGTACTTGGCCCACGCCCGGGCCACCGGCCCGGCCGCCGGGTCCGCCTCGACGTCTTTAGGGTCCACCCGCAGGTCCAGCTTGAGCCGGGAGAAGGCGAGGTCGAGCCTGCCCCGGTCCGCCTGGGGCATCTCGGGCCACAGCGCCCGCACCACCGCGTCCCGGTCCGCGAGCGCCGCCACGTCGACGCCCGCCTCCGCCAGCACTTCGCGCCCCAGCGCGTGGAACGTGCGCACCCGCACGCCGCCCTCTCCAGAGGCGGACGCACCCAGCGGTCCCAGCGTCGCGTCCAGCCGCTCGACGAGCTCCTCTGCGGCCCGTTTGTTGAACGCGACAAGCGCAATCCCCGCGGGGTCCGCCCCGCCGTCCACGAGCCACGCGACGCGCGCGACCAGCGTTGTCGTCTTTCCCGATCCCGCGGGCGCCACCACGAGCACCGGCCCCGGCCGCGCCGTCGCGGCGGCGCGCTGGTCAGGGGCGAGCTTCGCGAGCCGCTCGGCGACAGAGGGGTGCATCGGTCCACTGTCGCCGGCGCCACTTAGCCGCGGCTTAGTGACGAGAGGGGTTGGGACCCGCGCGAGGGAAGGACGAACCACCACGCGCCCGCGTCCGGCCGCGGCGACGCCCCCATCGCAGCCCCACGGCGCTTCAGCGCTGAACGTTGCTCCTGGCGCCGCCTGGCGGCGGTACGTGCGGACCCACCCCGTCCGCCATGCACTCGCCGTCTGCCGCCCGTTTGCTGACCGCCGCGGGGCGGCGACAGGAGCGAATTCGGCGCGGAGGCAGGAGCGAAGCACGGCCTGAGGCCCGCTGACGGGTATCCGCGGTGCGGCTGCGCGGACTTCTCCACACTCCTCGGCCGACGCAGGGTCAAGCGGCCCCTAAATGACGGCCCGCGCGGCCGTGCCGTCTCCTTGCCACGCCGCGATACGGTCGGTGACACCATGCGCTGGCCCTGTATGGAGAGGGAAGGGTCAGGCGAGTCCCCGCGTGCCCTCATGCCTGAGGAGGCTGCATTGCGGCGCATCCGTCAGCTCTCATCCCTAGTCGCGGGCGCCCTACTCGCGACCACCATGGCCGTCCCGCCCAGTGCAGCGGCCGCAACACCCGTCTCGTTCACGATCCTCCACACCAACGACTTCCACGGCCAGCTGCAGGCCTCGGGGAGCAACCCGGGCCTCGCGCGCGTCGCGACCGCCGTCAACAACGTCCGGACCGCCAAGGGCGCGGACAACGTCCTCCTCGTCGACGCGGGCGACGAGATGCAGGGCTCGCTGCTGTCGAACCTGCAGAAGGGCGCCCCGACCATCGCCGGGCTCAACGCGATGGGCACCCAGGTCGCCACCTTCGGCAACCACGAGTTCGACTGGGGCCAGGCGAACCTCGCCGCCCGGACCGCCCAGGCGACGTACCCCTTCGTCACCGCGAACATCGTCCAGAACGACACCGGCAACTGCTCGACCGCGGGCTGGACCAAGCCCGACTTCGCGGCCGCGCCCTATGTCGTCAAGACGGTGGCCGGGGTGAGGGTGGCCTTCATCGGTGTCACCACTCAGGAGACGCCGACGATCACAGTCTCGACGGCGACGCAGGGACTCTGCTTCAAGGACCCCGCTGAGTCGATCCTCCACTACTACGACCACATGACGACCGATGCCAAGGTGGTCGTGGTCCTCAGCCACCTCGGCTTCACGGATGGCGGGTACGGTTACGGCATCCCGGTCTACGGCGACCAGACGCTCGCCCAGAAGCTCATCGACGCCGGCAAGCCCGTGCCGCTCATCATCGGCGGTCACAGCCACACAAACCTGCTGGGGACACCCAGCCCGAACCTCCCCAGTGGCAAGGTGATCGGCAAGACCACCATCGTCCAGGCGTACTACAACGGGCGACAGCTCGGCCAGGCTGACATGACGTTCGACCCGGCGACGAACGCCACGACGGTCGCCTGGAAGGCCAACGTCATCGACACGAACAGCGCCCAGGACACGGCCGTCAAGGCGGTCATTGACACGTACGCCAACGACGCCGCCTACCAAAAACTCGTCACCCAGCCCATCGGCTACAGCGCCGTCGACCTGCCGCGCGACTACAACGGCGACAACATGATGGGCGACTTCGTCGACGACGCGGTCTACAACTACCTCAACACCGACGGGACCCCAGCCAACGACGTCGACCTCTTCCTGAACAACGCCGGAGGGATCCGCACCGACTGGTGCTACGTGAACGGCGCCTGGAGCGGCAGCGGGTGCACGACCGGGACGCACGATCCAGGCCTGCTGACTTACGGTGACATGTTCACCGTTCTGCCGTTCGGCAACGCGACCGTGGTCGGCAAGATGACGGGCGCCCAGATCCTCCAAGTGCTCAACCAGAGCGCGACCCTGGGCAAGGGCGCGATCCAGCCCGCAGGCCTCGAATACAAGTTCTACGCGTACAAGGACTCGAACCCCGGTCCACAGCCGTATGCGTGGGGTGCTTTCGACGCGTGCGTCGTCAATAAGCTCACAAAGGCCTGCGACCCGCTCGATCTCAAGAAGACCTACAGCGTCGGGACGAACGAGTTCCTCGCCCCCGCCGGCGGCGACAACTACAGCGCCTTCAAGTACATGAAGGACATCACGTACTGGGGCGACATGCTCAATGCCGTCGACTCGTACGTGACGGCCAACTACGGCACGCCGGCGACGGCCTACAGGGGCCCCAACGGCAACGGGACGCTCGACAAGCGGATCACCCGTGACGGGACCGACAAGCCGAACAGCGGATCGATCGTCCCGATCACCATCCTCCACAACAACGACTCCCATGGCAACTTGGCCAAGGGGAAGTACGTCGGCTACACGCAGCTCGCGTCGCTGATCAAGCAGGAAGAGCTGCACAACCCTGGGCGGACGCTGCTGCTCAACGCCGGCGACCAGATCCAGGGCGACGCGATGATGTACTACTTCAAGTCGTCCTACAGCGGGAAGGCGAGCAACGGGGACATCCTCCCCACGACGCTGCGGACCAACCCGATGATGGCCGTCATGAACTCGCTCGGCTACGACGCGATGACGCTCGGCAACCACGAGTTCAACTTCG
>JAJYMP010000035.1 GCA_021786915.1 Chloroflexota bacterium | reverse complement strand
GCAGCGTTTCGGGTCCGAGGTGAACCCCTTCTGCGCGTAATACTCCTGGTCGGCGGCGGAATGGACGAACTCGACGCCGCAGTCGACGCAAGTCATCGTCCGATCAACGTAGGTCACGCGAGAGCTCCTCCCGGGCGCGGCGGGAATGCTGTGTGCGTCCGCCGAGGGAGGGAAACCCGAAGAAGCGGCATCCGGTGGGGAGTAAGCCGGACCCGTCCCAACGGCTCCGAGCCATCTCCCAGGAGGGCGCACCGGTTGAGGTTGCGGGCCCACCCTACACCGGCACCTCTGGAGGGACGCGTTAAGGGTTCGTTGCAACGCTCGCGTTGCGCGGGCGGGAACGGCCGGGTTGCTGTTCGGCTGGGATCACCCTTGGGCCCGTGACACGCGACCTGTCACAATGCCCCCGCAGAGTCGGCGGTGCGACCGGGAGCGATGGGGGCGTCCGGTGCGCAGCCGGGTTCCGCTGGCGACCGTGCCGGTCCCGTCGGCTGCCGACCGCGACACTTGTCGTGGGGGGTGGCCTGGTGCCACGGGCGGCCGCACGCGGGGCTCGGTTCGGCCCGCCGCGCACGACGGACCCGGACAGCCGACGCGGCCCCGGGAAGTGGTAGAGGGAGGCGGCGAGGCGCATGCTCCGGCTGCTGCACACGGCTGACGTCCATCTGGGGGCGCGCCACGAGGACCTCGGCGAGGCGGCCTCGGCCCTCCGCGAGCGCCAGCATGCGGCGTTGCGCGCCGCTGTCGATCTCGCGCTGGCGGAGCGGGTGGACTGCGTCCTGATGGCGGGCGACCTGTTCGATGCCAACACCGCGTCGCGCCGGACCGTCGAGCGGGCCGTGGCGCAACTCGCGCGACTTGCCGCGGCGCGCATCCGAATCGTCCTGATCCCCGGCGGTCACGACGCCTACACCCGGTCCTCGGTGTACCGCGCCTACGACCTGCCGAGCCTCGTCGGCGGAGACATGCTCACGCTCCTCACGCCGGACCAGCCGTGGGTCCAACTCGAGACGCTCGACGCGGTGGTCGTGGGCCCCGCGGACACGTCGCGGATCGGGACCGGGGCGTCCACGGTGCCGTTCGCGGATCTGGGCAGGGCCGCGGTGCCGACGACGACCTGGCGGATCGGGCTGCTGCACGCGGCCCTGGCCAACGGGGCCGCGGACGAGGCGGCGAGGGCGGGAGGCGACGCTGACGGCTCCGCGTCCACGGACGGGGCAGCCGCGGAGGGGGACGGACCGCTCGAACCGCGCGAGGTGAGCGAGGCGACGATCGCCGCCAGCGGCCTTGACTACGTGGCCCTCGGCCACGGGCACATCGCGGCCACCGGCAAGGCAGGCTCGGTCAGCTGGGCCGTGGCCGGGTCGCCGGAGCAGGTGTCGGCGGATCGGCCCGAGCCGGGGACGGTCAACCTGGTGACCCTCGACGAGCGCGCAGGAGCGAAGACGGTCCGGGTCGAGACTCGCGTCGTCGGCTCCTCGTGGCATCGCGAGCTCGAGGTCGAGGCCGGCCTGATCGCCTCGCAGGCGGTCCTGGTCGAACGGCTCCGGACGGCGGCTGACCCAGAGCTCGTCCTCGACGTGCGGATCGTCGGCGACCGTCCGGACGATCTGGTGCTGGACCCCGCGGCAATCGAGGAGGCGCTCCAGGGGGCATATCTCTGCGTCCGCGTCGACGACCGCAGTCGCCCGCCGCTGACCACCGGCGCCCTGCCGCCACCCGAGACCATCGCCGGGGCGTTCGTCCGCAATGTGGAGGCGCGCATCGCCGAGCTCGAGGCGGCCGATGGCCAGGCCGGCGACGACGAGGCGACCGAGCTGCGCGAGGTCCTGCGCCTGGGCCGCCGGCTCCTCGCCGGGGCGGAGGTGGCGCGGTGAGGATCACGAGTCTCTCCGTGCGCAACCTCGGCCGGCACCGCGACGCGAGGTGGGAGCTCGACCCTGGGATGACCGTCGTGCACGGCCCCAACGAGTCGGGCAAGTCCACCCTCCAGCGCGCCCTGGAGCTCGTCCTGACGCGCCCCGCCACGAGCACGGCCCCAGATCTCGACACGCTGCGGACATGGGGCGCGGGGCCGAGCGCCGCTCCGGCGGTCGCGATCACGTTCAGCTGGGACGACGAGGACGGCGCGGTTCACGAGGGACGGCTGGCGAAGGTGTTCGCGGGCGTCAACGGCACCGCGCGCCTGGAGCTCGACGGCAGTCCCGTCGGCGACTCCGCGAGTGCCGAGGAGACGTTCGCCGAGCTCTCGGGCGTGCCGACTGAGGGCTTCCTACGCTCGACTGCGTCCGTGCGCCAGAGCGAGCTGGCCGGGCTCCAGCGCGACGAGACCGCCCTGCGCGACCGCCTTGCCGCCACCATGAGCGGCGCGAACCGCAGCACGGCGAGGGCCCGGCGCCGCCTCCTGGCCGCTCTTGCCGACCTCGGCCCGCGCAACGGCGGCCCCGGCCGTCTGGGCACCGCCGAAGAGGCGGTCGCGGACGCCGAGCGCCGGCTCGCGAACGGCCAGAACGGGCTCGCGCGGCTCGAGCACGACCGCGAGGCGCACACGCTCGCGAAGGAGCGGCGGGCGGCATCAGAGTCCGCCCTGACGGAGCGCCGATCGCAGCTGGAGAAGGCCCGCCAGGCCGAGCGCCTCCACGCCGAGCGCGATGAGGCGCAGGCCCGCCACGACCGCTTCGCGGAGGCGATCGCGCTCCGAGACGAGCTGGCGGAGCTCGACTCGACCCACCCCTCGCCCATGCCGCTGGCCCTGCTCCGCCCCGCCGTTGAGCGATTGCGGACCCTCGAGACGCGCATCTCCACGCTCGAGGAGCTGCTGTCGAACGAGGTGCACGTCGACTTCGAGCTGCCGCCCGAGCGCGCGTGGCAGCCGCAGTCGCGGCTCGGCCTCGCCCTGGCCGCGGCGGGACTCATCGTCGCAGCGGGCGGCATCGCCCTGGGCGTGCTCGGCGTCCTGAACCTGGGCATCGCGCCGGCGGTCGCGGGCGTGGTCATCGCCGTCATCGGCGCGGCGATCCGCCTGGTGGCCATCCGCGGGCGCGACGCGAATGTCGCCACCCGCCAGATGAGGGACGATGAGGTGACGCGCCGGCTCCGCGGCCGCTCCGACATGGAGGAGGAGCTGCGACGCGCCCGGATCGAGCGCGAGGAGGCGCTCGCGACGCTGGAGCTGCCCGGCGCCCCCGAGGCGGAGGAGCGACTGGCCGCGGAGACGGCGCACGTCGCCAGGATCGACCAGGGCCGCGCGCGCCTGTCGGGCCTCATCGGCGACGAGCACCCCGACACGCTGCCCTCGAAGCGCGATGCCGCGGCGGCCGAGATCGCCCGCACGAGCGCTGCCCTCGACGCGCTCGGCCCCATCGCCAAGGAGCCCCGAGCGCGCGAGCGCCTCGAGGTGGAGGTGCGCGACGCCGAGGGCGTGGCCGACCGGATGCGCGACGACGAATCGGCTGCTCGCGCTCGGGTGGACCAGAACCCAGTCGATGCCGAGGAGGTCGCCGGCCTGGCCGAGCGCCTCGCGAGCTGGCGCGCCGACCTCGCCGAGCTCCGGCGCCGGGAGCGCATCCTGTCGCGGACGCTGGCCGAGCTCGACGCCGCTGAGCAGGCGACGATGGCGCGCGCGACGCGATTCCTCGAGCGGCAGATGGTCGCGGACGTGTCGCGCCTGACCGGCGGGCGGTACCACGACGTGCGCATGGATGACACGGCGCTCAGGTTCGAGGTTCGGTCCACCGAGCGGGGTGACTGGGTGTCGGTGAGCGACCTCTCGCGGGGAACGCTCGACGCGGTCTACCTCGCGGCACGGCTGGGACTGGTGCGCCTGGTGACCGGCGATCGGCGCCCGCCGCTCATCCTCGACGACCCGCTGGTCTCGCTCGACGACGGGCGCGCGGAGCGGGCGCTCGCGGTGCTGCGGGAGCTCACCACGGACTTCCAGGTGATCTACCTCACCGCGTCCCCGCGCTACGACGCGCTCGCTGACGCGGTGATCGAGCTGCCCGGCCCCGAGGCGGTGGCGAATTCCTGAGCTGGGTCCGGGCCTCGCCGTCGTCGTCCTGGGTCTGACCTCAGCGATCACCTGGGGTGCCGGCGACTTCGGCGGCGGGATGATGAGCCGGCGCGTGCCGCTGTTCGGCGTGGTCGCTACGACGCAGGTCGTCGGGATGGTCGTCGCGCTCGTGATCGCCGCCCTGCGCGGCGAGCCCGTGCCCGCCGGGGCGGACCTCGCCTGGTCCGTCGGCGCGGGCCTGTGCGGCGTGGTGGGCATGAGCTCGCTGTACCGGGGGCTCGCGGCGGGCAGGATGGGCGTGGTGGCCCCAGTGACCGGGGTCGTGGGGGCAGTTGTGCCGGTCGTGGTCGGGTTCGTCACCGAGGGCGTGCCCACCACCGCGACCATCATCGGGATCGTCATCGCGCTGCTGGCCGTGGTGCTGGTGACGCGGGCGCCCGGCCACCAGACGGACCGCCCGTCCGGCGTCCAGTGGGCGCTCCTCGCCGGGGTCGCCATCGGCGGGTTCAACATCTGCATCGGGCAGCTGTCGAATGCCGGCCAGTTCGCCCCGCTCGTGGTCCTTCGGCTCGTGCAGGCCGTCGCGCTCGTGTCCCTGATCATCCTCTGGCGCCAGCCCTGGCGGATGCGGCGCGGCGACGTGGCCCGACTGTCGGTGGTGGGCGTGCTGGACATGGCGGGCAACGTCGCGTTCATCGGCGCGGCCCAGGTGGGCGCGCTCTCCGTCGCGACGATCCTCTCGTCGCTCTATCCGGTGACGACCGTGCTGCTCGCCCTCACGCTGCTGCGGGAGCGGGTGACGCGAAGCCACCTGGCGGGCATCGTGCTCACGGTCGTGGCGATCGTGCTGATCGCGATCGGGACGACGACGGGGTAGCGTCCCGGGCATCTTGGGCGTCACCCGGACCTCTCAACGCGGACCACGCGCACGGCGTCGACGTCGGCCGGCTCGCGAAGCACCAGCACGCGCGCGAAGCCCTCGGCGCGCAGGCCCGGCCCGCGCCCGGACATCGCGAGACGGGCCAGGTGCCGGCGCACCGCCTCCTCGGGGACGGCCAGACCGCCGCGGGCCCCGTTGCGCGCCAGCACGATCTCCTCCGGCAGGTCCAGCACGATCGCCACGGCTTCGACACCGGCGTCTGCCGCCGCGCGCAGCAGTGACCGCCGGTCAGCAGCCGTGACGCTCGTCGCGTCGACAACGGTCAGGAGGCCGCGGGAGAGCCGCAGCCGAAGGGCCCGGTGGAGGGCCGCGAACGCCGGGGCCGAGGCCCGCTGGTCCGTCGGGTCACCGGCGATCAGCGCCCGGAATCGGTCAGACGAGAGCACCTCGTCAGGCGCGAAGTGGCGGCGAGCGAAGGTCGTCTTGCCGGCGCCCGCGGCACCGACCAGCACCACCAGGCACGGGTCTGGGACGCGGAGCTCGATCGGGGGCGGCATGCGGTGATCATCGCGCGCGTCAAGGTGAGCATCCGTTCGTATCGCCGACCGCCCCACCGCGCCTGTGCGCAGAAAGCCGCTCCTTTCACCGCTCAGCGGCGGCACCAGCGAATCGACCGCACCTGGCGAGCACGAGACGGGCCAGGCGCGTTCGATGACCGCCGCCTGACGGCGACAGGAGCGGATCGGGTGCACGTGGGCCGGCGGGACACCCACAACGTGGGCTCGCGAGGCCCAGGGGGCCCGCCGCCTCCTCACGCCCCCGGCAGGTGCCGCTCGGCCGGCCCGATGTACCGCACGTCGGGCCGGATCAGCCGGTTGGCGGCCCCCTGCTCGATCGCGTGGGCCGTCCAGCCAGCATGGCGCGCCAGGGCGAACGTCGCCGGGAACAGGTCCGGCGTGAGGCCCACCCCCATCAGCACCGGCGCCGCGTAGTACTCGACGTTGGTCATCAGCGGCCGGTCCGGGTACTTCTCCGCCAGCACCCGCAGGGCCACGTCCTCGACCGCGATCGCCAGGGCGAGCCACTCGGGCTGGCGCGTCATGGACTGGGCGACTTCGCGCAGGGCGGCCGCCCGGGGGTCGTACGAGCGGTAGATGCGGTGCCCGAAGCCCATCAGCCGGACCTTCCGGTCGAGCGCGTCGCGGACCCATGCCTCGGCGCGCTCCGGCGAGCCCACCTCGTGGATCTGCTCGACCACCTCCGACGGGGCGCCCCCGTGGAGGGGCCCCTTGAGCGCGCCGATCGCCCCGCCCACGGCCGACGCGATGTCAGCGCGCGTCGACGTGACGATCCGGCAGACGAAGGTCGAGGCGTTGAATCCGTGCTCAGCGCCGACCACGAAGTACGCGTCGAGCGCTCGCGCCGCCTCCCTGGCAGGCGGCCGCCCGGTGAGCTGGTAGAGGAAGCCGGGGACGAGGTCGAGGTCGGGGTCGGGCGCCACCGGGTCGAGCCCCTGGCGGATCCGCGCGAATGCGGCCAGCGCGGAGGGCGACGAGGCCGTCAGCGAGCGGGACTGCTCAGGCGTGGCGGGCCAGGCGGGGTCGTGCTCGGCGCCCCACACCGCCACCGCCGTCCGCAGGGCGTCCATCGGTCGTGCGGTCCTGGGCAGCGCGCGCAGGGCGGTGACCACCGCCGGCGACGCCGGCTCGCAGGGCATCGTCACAGCCGGGTTCCACTCGCCCGTCCAGAGCAGCTCGGCCACGGCCGCGAAGGAGCCCTTCTTGACCAGTTCGCCGATCGGGTAGCCGCGGTACAGCAGCCGACCGCGCTCGCCGTCGATGAACGAGAGGGAGGTCTCGCCGGCGATGACGCCCTCGAGGCCCGGGGAGTAGGGGCGGGTGTCGGCCGGGGCCGACGCGGGATCGCTCATCGGTTGCTCCTGTCTCAAGCCCGGATGGTAGGCGGACCGCCGGTTGCGGGTCGTCGGCGCAGCGGGTCAGCCGCGCTCGCCGCCAATCCCGCGTCCGAACCCCGAATGGCGCTCAGTCCCGCGCGAGCGTCTTGAGCACCACCCGCACGACGATGCCGCCGAGCGTCGCCACGACGATGGCGCCGACGAAGCCCTCCGCCTGCCCGAGGCCCATCTGCTCGACGAGCCAGCCGCCGACGATCGCGCCCACGATTCCGACCACGATGGTGGGCAGGCACCCCTGCACACTGCGCACGCCGACGACGAGTCCCGAGAGCCCGCCTGCGACGAGCCCGATGATCAGCCAGCCGATGATGCTCGACATGCCCCAAGTCTGGCACAGCGTCGTGGCAGACAGGGCGCGGCGCCGCGCGCTCGGAGGTCAAGACCGCGGGTCGCGTGCGACGGTCAGGTGTCGAGGAACGCTTCCACCCGGGACGTGAACTCGACCGGGTGGCTGTGGTGGGCGGCGTGGCGCGCGCCCTCGATGATCTCCAGGCGGCCGTCGGGCAGCCGCGCGTGGAGCGCCTGGGCGCCCTCGAGGAACCATGCCGGCGACGCCGAGCCCACCAGCTGCAGCACTGGCTGGGTGACGCCGGCCAGCACCCCGGGCCCGATCGCGGGTGCCGCCAGCGCGGCCTCGAGCTCCCGGACGATCGTCGGGCCGGCAGCGGCGCGGAGCGGCCAGACGGGGTTCGCGCGGAACGCGGCGAGCTCGGTCGGCGGCATCCCGACCGCCTCGATCATGAAGGCGGCGAGCAGCGCATCGAGATCGCCCTCGTCGAGCAGGGAACGGAGCCGCGCCACCAGCCCCGGGTCCACCTCGGCCCGCCCTGGAGCGCTCTCGTACGCGACCACGCGCCCGATCGCTGGCGTGGCACGCGCCGCCGCCAGCGCCAGCCGACCGCCCAGCGAGTGGCCGACGATGTCGACCGGGCCGCCCGCGCTCGCCGCGAGCGCCTCCGCTGCTGCCGCCACATCCTCGACCTCGCGGTCGATGGACCACTCGGGGGCGTCACCCGAGGCACCGCGCCCGCGCCGGTCGAGACTCCACACCTGTCGCCGCCGACCCAGCATCGGCCCGACCACGCGCCAGGTCTGGTGGTCGCCCGACGTGCCGTGGACCAGCAGCAGCGGTCGCGTCCCCGTCGACGCCTTGCCCGACATGAACAGCGCGATCAGCGTCCCGTCACCCGACGCGACGAACAGCGACGGGGGGTCGGGGACCGATGACGTCATGGTGACCGTGAGCCTAGCGGGTCGGGCCTCCGGCAGCGGCCTCCCGGCCCGCGCGTCAGCCCGGGAGCCGTCAGCCCGGGAGCCGTCAGCCCGGGAGCCGTCAGCCCGGGAGCCGTGCCGCCGCCGCCTCGTCCAGCAGCCATGTGGCGTTCGCCGCCAGCGTCGTCCGCAGCGGCAGGTTGCGCGGGTCGCCGCCGGCCCAGGCCTCCGCCAGCACGTCCGCCTTGGACGCCCCCGCCGTCACCACCAGCACCGAGCGCGCGGCCTGCACCAGCTTCGGGTGCATCGTCACCCGCGCCACGTGCGGCTCGACGTGGGTGGGCGCGGGCACGGAGGCCACCCAGCCCGGCACGTCGAACACGAAGGACCCCGGGAACACCGAGAGGATGTGGCCGTCCGGGCCCACGCCGAGGATGACGAGATCGAACGCGGGCACCCCGAGCAGGGGGTGGTCGCGCCGCGCCGCCGGCCGGAGCAGGCCTGCCGCCGGGCCGGCCGCCCGCAGCTCGGCCTCGTACGCGGCCGCCGCGCCGTCGGGCCCGCCGCCCCCGGCCATCGCCTCGGCCACCGGCACCCGGTGCACGTTCGCGTCGGGGATCGACAGCCCAACGCCAGGCTCGCGGAGCACATCGTCGAACGACGTGACGTTCGAGAGCGGGTCGCCCGCGGGCACGAACCGGTCGTCGCCCCACCACGTGTGGACACGCGACCAGTCCAGGGCGTCGCGCAGCGGCGCCGCTCGAAGCGCCCGGTAGATCCCGGGCGCCGACGACCCGCCCGTCGTGCACCAGTGCGCCACGCCTCGTTCCCGAAGCGCAGATGCGAGCGTGTTCACGATGAACTCGGCTCCCGCGGGGGAGACGTCGGCCGCGGTGGGGACGATCGACAGCGTGGGCTGGGTCATGGGACGACCTCCATTCCGGTCAGGGCTTGAGTGGCGGGACCGTGCCGCCGCCGCAGGCCCCGTCCCGAGACGATCCCCGTCAGCCGGGGTGCACGGCGTGGCTTGCCGGGGCGCCAGCGAGACGGGCGGCCATGCGGATCGTGTCCATGCCGACGGGATCGCGGCCGCCGCCCTCGAGCGCCTCGGCAAGCAGGTCGATGTCGTTGCGGCGGGGCGCCATGAAGGTGCGGTCGAGCGCCTGGACGCCATCGAGCCAGACGTTGACGTGGACGTTCTCCGCCTCGGCCGTGACGTCCGCGCGCAGCTCCGAGCCGCGCCGCTCGGCCAGGATCTCCACGCGCAGGGTGGTGCCGGCCGGCGCCGATGACGCGACCGGCCGGATCACGACCGCGACTTCGCTGGACCGCGGGTCGCGCAGCTTCGCCGCCAGGCCGCGGTGGAGCGGTGGCTTCTCGCCGGGCCGAGGGCGCGGCGCACCGGCCTTCGACGCGACGGGCGCCAGCGGTGACACCACGGTCATCCCCAGCCGCGAGGCCAGCCACGCGACGTGGTACAGCGGCTTGACCACGTTCGTGCTGCCCGGTGCCCCGGATCCGTCGCGGGTGCCGTACGCGACCGACACCCGGCGCAGGAACGGCAGGTGGGGCAGGAAGTCGGGCATGTCGAACAGGGTCGCTATCGCCTCTCGCCATCGCGACTGGCGCACCAGGGCGAAGTCGCGGATGGAGATCCGCGGGTAGCGGTCGTACAGCTCGGCGAGCTGGCGCAGGCGCCCGAGGCCGTCGGACGTCCACACCGAGCCGTCGACCACCAGCCGGTCGGTCGCGTCGAGCAGTTCGCCCGCGGGCTCCGTGGCCAGGGGCGGCTCTCCCGGCCACCAGGTCGTGACCGGCAGGTCGTGGACGAGCAGCGGGGTCACCAGCGCGGCGAGGTGCCGCCCGGTCTCGCCGCCGGCCGTGAGGAAGATCATCTCGGTGCAGGACTCCGGCGCGTCGGCGCGCGGCAGCATGCAGTGCACCTGGACCCGCCCGTCGAGCCACGGCGGGCCGTCGGGGTCTGCGAGCAGCACGATCAGCGTGCGGCTGGGGTGGCGTCCAGTGAGGCGGCTGATGGTCTCGGCCGAGCGCTCGCCCGTCTCCTTGTCGCCCGCCACGATGACCAGGTTCATCACGCTGGTCCGGGCTGCAGCCTGCCGGCCTGCGCGCTCCCCGCCGCGGTCGAACACCATCTGCGGCTGGGCCCAGATCCGGCCCAGCTCCTTCTCGATCTCGTCGATCGTCGTCCCGCGCGATTGCCAGCGGAGCTGCGGCTCGCCAGGACGCGCCGGGCCGACGGGCTCGACGCGTCCGCCGGTGGGCCGCGTGCCGACCGCGAGGATGGTCCCGGGGACGGCCCTCCCCGCGCCGTTCAGATCCTCCGCCACCGCCGGCCCTCCCGGGCGAGCAGGTCGTCCGCGACCGCCGGCCCCCAGGTCCCGGCCTCGTAGCTCGGGAAGTCAGGCGACCCCTCCTCGGCCCAGGCGGCGATGATCGGGTCCACGATCGACCAGGCTTCCTCGACCTCGTCGGCGCGGGTGAACAGCGAGGCATCGCCGAGCAGGGCGTCGAGGATCAGCGTCTCGTAGGCGTCAGGCGAGTCGGTCTGGAACGCGGAGCCGTACGTGAAGTCCATGGTCACGTTCCGGACGTCCACGCCCAGCCCCGGGACCTTGGCGCCGAAGCGCAGCATGATCCCCTCGTCGGGCTGGATCCGCATCGCGAGCAGGTTGGGCTCCGGGTCGGCCGCAGAGTCCCGGAACAGCTGGTGCGGGACCTCCTTGAACTGGATCGCGATCTCGGTCGCGCGCTTCGGCAGCCGCTTGCCCATCCGCAGGTAGAACGGGATGCCCGACCAGCGCCAGTCGTCGATCATCAGGCGGGCGGCGATGAAGGTCTCGGTCTCGGACTCCGGATCGACGTGCGGCTCCTGCCGGTAGCCCACGACCGGCTTGCCCGACACCCAGCCCGGGCCGTACTGCCCGCGGACGACGTCGCGGCGGACCTGCGCCGGCGTCATCTCGGCGATGGCCCGGATCACCTTGACCTTCTCGTCGCGGAGGGCGTCCGCCTCGAACGTGGCCGGCGGCTCCATCGCGACCAGGCTCAGCAGCTGGAGCAGGTGGTTCTGCAGGAAGTCACGGCTGGCGCCGGTCTCCTCGTAGAAGGCGCCGCGGCCCTCGATCCCGATCGACTCGGCCACGGTGATCTGCACGTGGTCGATGTGGCGGCGGTTCCAGATCGGCTCGAAGATGCCGTTGGCGAACCGGAAGACCAGCAGGTTGCGGACCGTCTCCTTGCCCAGGTAGTGGTCGATGCGGTAGACCTGCCGCTCGCGGAAGACCTTGCCCACCTCCCGGTTGAGCCGGATCGCCGACTCGAGGTCGCGCCCGAACGGCTTCTCGATGACCACGCGCCGCCAGCCTCCGTCGTGGTGCTCGTGGTCGAGGCCGGCATGGCCGAGCTGGGCGATGATCTCGGGGAAGGCCGACGGCTGCGTGGCGAGGTAGAACAGCCGATTGCCGCGCGTTCCGTGAGCGAGGTCGATCGTGTCGAGGTGGTCCGCGAGCGCGGCGTACGCGGCGGGGTCGTTGAAGTCGCCGCGGTGGTACGTGATCCGCGACGCCATGTCGTCCCACGCCTCGCGGTCGATGGGCTGCGAGCGCGAGAACTTGGCCAGCGAGGCCTTGAGCTCGTCGCGGAAGGCCTCGTCGGTGTACGGGCGCCGCCCGACGCAGACCAGCGTGAACTCGTGGGGCAGCAGGTGGGTGCGCCAGAGCTGGTGGAGCGCAGGGACCACCTTGCGGTGGGCGAGGTCGCCGGTGGCGCCGAACAGCACGAAGATGTGGGGGTCCGGCACGCGCTCGAGGCGCAGGCCCTCGCGGAGCGGGTTGTCGGCGGCCCTGGGCGTGGTCGAGCGGCGCCGGGCCTCGGTGGCCAGCCGAAGGTCGCGCATCGTCCGGGGCGCGTCCTTGCGCGGGGACGGCGCGGACGCAGGGGTCAGCGGCTCGCTGGCGGGCACCAGCGGCTCCGTGGGGCCGACCGGCGGCTCGCCGACCGGGACGCTGGGATCGACGACGCGAGGACCGGGCTCGGTGGCCGGCGGGGTCTCGACCGTGCCGTGGAGCGGGATGGCGGAGGCTTCGCTCGCCGGGCCCGTACTCGTCGGCGTGGTGGCCGGATCGGGCTTCGTGCGCGCCATCGTTATGCGGTCCCGACGTGGCGGCTTGGCATGGGAACACTCCGGGCGGCGGCAGCGGTCTCGTCGGCCGCCGTTTCGGCTAGAGGATAGGCCCGCTCGCTGAACAGCGACGCACGGCAGCCCCGAGCGGGATCGGGGCGTCTGGCCACCGGGCCCTCCACCGGGCGAGTGGTGCAGCCCATGCGCCAATTCCGCCTCGGGTCGCTCGAATCCGCCCCGCTTGGCGCACCCCGAGCACCATTGACCCCGAATGGTGCATGGCGTGCGCCGAAAGGCCCATGGGACAATGCCCCGAGCGAGATTTGGCGCATGGGGTGCGCCAGCGGGCGCGAGCCGAAGTGCCGCCGACCGATCACGACGTCGCCGGGCGGCGACCACCCCTGAGCGACCTTCAGCGCCCTCCCATCGATGCAGCCTCGATGGCGAGCACCTTGTCGAGGCGCCGCTGGTGCCTCGGCTGGCCGGAGAACACCGCGCCCAGGAACGCGAGCGAGCACTCCAGCGCGGGCTCGATCCCGATCACGCGGGCGCCCAGCGTGAGCACGTTCATGTTGTCGTGCTCCACGCCCTGGTGCGCCGAGTACGTGTCGTGGCACAGGCCCGCCCGGACCCCGCGCATCTTGTTGGCCGCGATCGAGGCGCCCACGCCCGAGCCGCAGATCAGGATCCCGCGGTCGGCGGCGCCCTCCTGGAGGGCGAGCCCGAGCGCCAGCGAGAAGTCGGGGTAGTCGTCGAGCGGGTCGGACCCGTCGCCGCCGAGATCGATCAGCTCGTGGGCGTCGCCGACGGCGGCGCGGAGCTTCGCGAGGAGCTCAGCCTTGAACGCGGCCCCGGCATGGTCGGCTGCGAACGCGACGCGCATCGTGGCACCTCACTCGGGCTCAGTCGTGGCCGGGATCGCTGGACGCCGTGCGATCCGTGCCGGATTCGCCTGCGCCGAGCGACGGGTGGTGGCCATGGGGCATCGACCCGGCCGGCACGCGGCCGTGGAACCCGTCGCGCACGACGCGGCGCGCGACATCCGCGACCTTGTCGGCCGTGAAGCCGAACTCCTTGAAGATCGTCCCTGCCGGGGCGCTGGCGCCGAAGTGGTCGAGCGCGATGATCGCGCCCTCGTCGCCCGCCCAGCGGTCCCAGCCGAACGACACGCCCACCTCGACCGTGACCCGCTTGCGGATCGACGGCGGCAGGACCGAGTCCCGGTACGCCTGGTCCTGCGCCTCGAAGCGCTCCCAGCACGGCAGGCTCACGACGCGCGCGGCGATCCCGTCGGCCTCGAGCGCGTCGGCGGCCGCGGCGCACAGCTGGAGCTCCGAGCCGGTGCCGATGAGGATGACATCGGGCGAGCCGCTCGCCGCGTCGCGCAGCACGTAGCCACCGCGCCGCACCCCCTCCCGCGCGTGCTCCTTCGTCCCCGCCAGCGTCGGCAGCTTCTGCCGGGTGAACGCGAGGGCCACCGGCCCGGGCTCGGCCCCGTCCAGCGTCGGCCGCTCGACGGCGAGTCCCCACGCTGCCGCGGCCTCGTTGCCGTCGCCCGGCCGCACGAACCACAGGTTCGGGATCGCGCGGAGC
>JAJYMP010000263.1 GCA_021786915.1 Chloroflexota bacterium | reverse complement strand
GCGGCGGCAGGGTGAGCACGTCCGCGCCCCAGGGCGTCCGGGCCGCGGCCTCGGCGACCGCGGAGGGGTCGCGCCAGAGGCGGTGGTTGCGGGAGGCGGCGATGGCGGCCGGGGGCAGCCCCAGGCGCAGGCCCGCGGCGCTCGCGAGCCGCGCGGCGTCCAGGAGCAGGACGCGGACCGCCCGCTCCGAGCCGTCGGGGACGCGGATCCTCGCGGACGCCGCCACGAGCGTCGCGACCTCGGCCGCGAGCGTCGTCCGCCCGGTCCCGCCCGCGAAGCCAGCGACCGCGACCACGCGCATCGTGGGCAGGGCGTGCGGGGCGGGGTGCGGGCGCTCGGGTGCGGCCACCACGGTCGGGTCGCCCGCAGGCGTCGCGGCCCCGTCCGCCTCGGGCTCGACGACCCGCAGGCGCGCGAGCGCAGCGGGTGCCGGCGCCGGCCCGGCCTGGCCCGGCTCCCGCGCGGGGACCGGGTCCCCTGTGGCCTTCCCGTCTGCCCAGCTGTCCACGACCCCTCCCGGCGCGTCATCGACCTGCGCATCGTGGCGAACCCCACTTATCTCCCCCTTACCTGCGGCTTCCGCCCCGCTCACCTGCAGCACGCGCGGGCTGCGCCAGTACCGGAGGGCGCGGACGGCCCAGCGGTACGCGGGCTCGCCGCGGACCGGGAGGATCGCGGCCACCAGCACCGGCCCCGCGGCCACGAGGATCAGCACAACGCGAATCGGCAGCCAGAGCGGGAGCAGGTCGAGGAGGGCGCCGACCGCGACCGCGGCGCCGCACACGAGGAGCTGCGCGACGGTGAGCCCGAACGCGAGCGGCTCCTCGCGGACCGCGTTCTCCGGGACGTCGACGAGGCGGCCCACCGTCAGGCGTACCGCAGCAGGGCGAGCGTCGAGGCCAGCTCGCGGAGCTCGAGCGACTGCGGCCCGGCCATGGCCACCGGGCCCAGCACGAGCGGCAGCCCGAGCATCATCGCCGCGGCTCCCGCGGCGAGCCCCAGCAGGACGTTCGTGTCCGCCACGGTGGGCGGGGCCCCGGACGGGCCGACGTGCGGCAGCGCCACGAGACTGAACAGGACGAAGGTCACCGTCCACGCGAAGCGCACCGCGAGCACCGCCAGGAGCGCGCGCAGCCAGACCGACGTCACCCGCGCCGTCGCCGGCATCGCGTAGGCGGCGAGGCACAGGGGCCCGACGATCACCAGCAGGCGCTCGAGCATGCCGATGACCCAGGCCGCCATCCCGAGCGCGGTGAGCAGGATCCCGCCGAGCAGGCCCGACGACAGCCAGGCGCCGTCGTTCCAGTTGTCCGGGCCCTGCCCGAGGGACGGGTCGAAGCCGCCCTGCGCGAGGACGGTGAACACGCCGCCGCCCGACGGCCACGCCGCCGGGCCGCCGACCGACCCAGCCGGGAGCGACACGCCGATCATCGCGCCGTCGAGCGCCGCGGTGAACTGCGCGAGCACCGAGGCGAGGAAGATCCCGAGGATCGCGAGGACGGCGGCGGCGACGTACCGCGGGGTGGTCGAGCGGACGGCGTACGCGCCCTCCCCGCTCGTCCGGCTGGTCATGATCAGGAAGCCGAGGATCAGGCCGCCGAAGGTGAGAAGCGGCAGGGTGACGAGCACCATCGGGCCGTACAGCGTCCGGGTCACGCCGTCGGCCAGCGGGTCGACCGGCGTGAGGAGCTGGCCGCGCAGGTTGTCGAGCGCAGCCCGGTCGGCGTCCGCCACGCGGTCCGAGTACCAGACCGTGAGGTCGCGGACCGGGTCGCCGATGACCGGGATCGCGCCGACGGCTGACACCGCCAGGCTTGGTGTCGGAACCGCGGCCGTCGTCTCGGGCTGCTCCGCGGCCGGCCGTCCCACCCCGGCGAGCAGCAGCCCGATGGCCGCGAGGGCGAGCATTGCCAGGGCGGCGGGCGGCACGCCGCGGGGGGCCCGCGGCCGGGCCGGGAGGGGACGGAGGGTCCGGAGGGCAGGGGGGACCAGGCCCCGGGTCGTCTGCATCGCGGTCCGGCCTAGAAGGGCGTGTCGATGAGGCCGTAGGCCACGGCGATGGCGGTGATCGTGGACACGATCACGCTCGCGAGGATCATCCAGACCAGGCCCTGGATCCCGTTCTGGATCCGCCGCGTGGCGCGGTGCTCGGCGTCCTGGTTCGCGCCCGCGAGCGTCTTCTCGATGCCGCCCCACACGATCACCGCGCCGCAGACCGCCACGCCCAGGCCGATCGCGATCGCCACCAGCGTCGCGATCATCTTGGTGACGGGCGCCAGCGCCTCCTTCGCCCCGGCCGGCACGGTGCCCGACGCGAGGCTCGGCGAGGCGCCCGCCAGCCACAGGAGCGCGAGGGCCGCCAGCACCAGCGCCGTGCGGCTGCGCCGGACCCGCCTCGTCCCCCCGCTCGCGCCCATCGCTACCCCGCCGCCTGCTCGGCACCGGCCGCCGCCGACCGCGCCGCGAAGTCGCGGACGAAGGCGGCGATCGCGGCATCGTCCGCGGCCGCGAGGTCGAGCCCCGCGGACCGGAACCAGCCCACCGTGCGGTCGAGCGCGCGGAGGCGGTCGAACTCGCGCGGCGCGACGAGCGTGGCCGCGAACCGGCCGCTCGACACGATCGTCATCGTCCGCCCCCGCCCGACCTCGTCGAGCAGCGTCGCGAACCCGGCCCGGGCGTCGGTGATCCCCATAGTCCGCAGCGGCGCCAGGATGTCGCGAGGCTGCTCGGCCAGATGGCGGATCGCGCTGGCCGACGGCCTTGTCTCGCGCCGAACCAGCCGCGCCAGCTCGGCCGTGTCGCGCGCCAGCTCCGGGTACAGCTCGAGGCCGTGGAGCGAGGACAGCGACCGCTCGACCTGCTGCCAGCGCTGCCCCTCGGCGAAGCCGAGCATCACCGCGGCCGGCTGCCCGTCGCGGAGCACCACGAGGGCCTCGCCCGCCTCGACCCGCGCCACGACCGCGCGCATCCTCTCGCGGACCTCGCGCATCCCGAGCGCCTGGATCATCCCGCCGGCGGTCACAGGAGCTCGTCCTCCTCGTACTCGAGCTCGAGCTCGGGCGGGACGGGCGCCAGCACCGCGGCCCCGTCGCCGTACCAGGTGAGCGTGATCGGGCGGCGGTGCGACACCAGCACGGCCCGCCGCAGGTTCCGCCGGAAGGTTGTCACCGACACCCGCCGGTACAGCTCGCCCTCGCCGAGGGGCCGGAGGATCGCGACCGGCCGCCCGTGCCGCACGAGGACGATCGTCTCGCCGCGCGCCACGCGCAGGAGCGCCCCGTTGACGCCCCGCCGAAGAGTCCGGATGCCAATCACGTTCTGCATGTCGGCACTCTGCGCTCGAGTATGGACGTGCGTCAAGACAGATTGTGTACAGACGCCAAACCGCGGGGGCGGAGCCAACCAGCTAGGGCCGAGTGCCACTGGCTTCTGCGTCGTTTGTCCAAGCGATACCGTGACAGTCAACGTGTCACGAGCCTGTCGCAGAGTGTCGCAGCGCCGCCTGATCATGACTGTGCTCGAACCTTCGCGCTCGTGAGCGTAGATACGGCCGAACGGCACTCGGATGCGTGCCTCATGATCACGGTCCGTCCTAGATGCACGGTTGTGCCCGCGCAGCGGACAGAGGGGATGCCGAAGTGGCCCGATGTCGAATCCGAGGAGTGACCCCGATTGACCGGGATGCACCGCTGTTGGGCTTGCCCATGACGGTCGCTGGCGGCGGCGCTGCGGCCCTCGGAGGAGACCATGTGGGCTGACAACGAGACCGACATCGACCTGCTCGGGTTCGACTACCTCGCCGACGAGCTGATCACGGTCCTGTGCGAGCCGCGGCTCCTGCCAATCACCGTCGGTGTAAGCGGCGACTGGGGATCCGGCAAGAGCAGCCTCCTCAAGATGACCGCCAAGATGCTGCGCGCCGACGAGGCGAAGCGGTCCGTGGTCGTCGAGTTCAGCCCCTGGCAGTTCGAGGGGTTCGAGGACGTCAAGACCGCGCTCATGCAGGCGGTCATGACGGCCCTGGACCCCGCGGTCGAGGCGGATACGACGGTCCAGGAGAGGTCTCGGGCGCTGCTCGCGAAGCTCGTGGGCCGAGTCAACTGGTTCACGGTGGCCGGCGCCGTCGCCCGTGCGGGGATCGCAGCGCACGCCGGAATCCCGATCGACCCTACGGCCTTCATAGGTCTCGGCTATCTGAAGAGCAAGGGTGATGCCGAGGCGAGCGAGGCCGCCAGAGAGCCGGCCTATGCGTCGGTCGCGGAGTTCCGGGCCGACTTCGAGACTCTGCTCGAAGGGCTCGAGGACGTGGATCGCCTCGTCGTCTTCATCGACGACCTCGACCGCTGCCTGCCCCCGACGATCATCGAGACCTTCGAGGCCATCCGGCTGTTCCTGCACGTCAAGAAGACGGCCTACGTGGTGGCCGCCGACGAGCGCATCGTGCGAGACGCGATCACGCGGCGGTTCCCGTCCGTGAGCCGCGATTACCCAACGCTCGGTGGGGACTACTTCGAGAAGCTCATCCAGACCAGGATCGTCGTGCCGCCGCTCTCGACGAACGACGCCCAGACCTACATCAACCTGCTGCTCGCCGAGGTCTCCAACCTGGCGGACGCGGAGATCGACGCCCTCCGCGAGGCGGCCAGGAAGCAGCGCGAGAGCGCGTACCTGGCCATCGCGATGAACGAGGGGATCGCGACCGAGGCACTGGGCGGCACGTTGCCAGGTGACCTCGCGCGGTCCCTTGCGATCGCGCGGCAGATCTCGCCGCCCCTCTCGCGGCGGCTGCGCGGCAACCCCCGCCAGATCAAGCGCTTCCTCAACACGGTCATGCTCCGGCATCACGCGGCGCAGCGCCGCGGCGTGCCGCTCGACGTTGCGGTGCTCGCCAAGATGGGCGTCCTCGAGCAGGTCGACTTGGTGGCATTCGAGACCCTGTTCAGGTGGCAGGCCGAGGGCAAGGGGATGGCCGCGCCCCTGGCAGCCATCGAGCAGGCAGCCGCCGGCGGAGAAGGCGAGGTCACCGACGAGGCGACCAGGTGGCTCGGCACGGAGCGACTCGCCGAGTGGGTCCGGCTGGATCCCCCGCTGGCCAAGGAGGACCTTGGGCCATACTTCTACTTCTCGCGAGAGCGCCTCGTCCAGAGCATGTCTGAGGCGAGGCTCGGGCCGGCGATGCAGCAGCTCCTCGCGCGCCTCGGCGACGAGGTCGAACGGACGAGGAAGGCCGCGATCGCCGAGTTCGCAACCCTCGTGGCGGAGGAGAAGACGGTCGTCTTCGACCGCCTGATGGAACGTGCCGAGAGCGCTCCCCGCGGCGCCGCCATGAAGAGTGCCGCTGAGATGGCCGGGATTGACCCGACGCTCGTGCCGGAGTTCGCGCAGCGCCTCGCGCGCATCCCACCGGCGAACATGCCGCCGGCGCTCGTGCTCGGCTTCGGGGTCCAGTTCAAGCCCATGCCCCAGGATCTCGCGAATCTGCTCGGGGGCTGGGCAGCCTCGGATGCGCCTGTCGCCAAGGCAGCCAAGGCTGCCCTCAAGTAGGTCACGCCGCTCGCAGAAGGGAGACCAGTGGGGACGTCGAAGGACATCAAGGGGCCGAGTGGTCGACCGTGGACCAACTACCGGCGCTCGGCCACGACCTTCGTCCGCGACCGGGGTGACGAGCCTGCCCGTCGCATGTTCGAGCGGTTCGTCGAGGCTCTGGGCGGCGCGGCGGGCGGCGCCGAGGCATCGCGGCAATGGGTGGCCTCGGCCCAGCGGACCGCCGGCCTCGCGAGTGCTGCCGGGGCGGCTCCCCTTCGGGCCGTGTTCGAGGACCTCGGACTCGCCGACCTTGTCGGGCTCGGCCGCGAGGACATGCTGTCCGGGCTCGCCGACGAGCTGGCCGGCGACGGCAGCACCCTCGACGAGCAGGCCATCCGCGATGCCCTGCTGTTCACATTCGACGAGGCGTTTCCGGAGGCGCTCACCGCCGACCAGATCCTCGACCAGACGCTGTCGGCAGGCCAGGTCGAGGAGATCCTCGGCACGTTCTTCGCACGGTTTGTGTTCACCCTGCTCCTGCGTGACCTCGAGCCGCGGATCGCCAAGGTCGGGTCGACCACCGAGCAGCAGGCGATCGTGGACGAGGCGTGGGATCGCACCCGCGCCCTGGTCCGGCTGCGCCTCGACGATGTCGACGTCCTGGCATTCCCGTGGACGACGCAGGCAGGCGCCGATCGCCTGCGCGAGATGGTGCAAGAGGCGTTCGGGCTCATGGAGGACCTGGAGTGACCGCGTTCCTGCTCCGGACCCGCCCGGTCGCCACACGCCGCGCTCGAGGCGTCAACTACATCGACGTGTTCGAGGAGGAGTCCGCGAACACCGCATCCATCGCGTTCACGCTGGAGGACGAGCCATCCCGGCGGGGCCACAGGCGCTTGGCGCATCGCCGCTGGTCGGCGATCCCCGCACCGGCGGTCGACCTGCTGTGGCTTGCGGTGGGCTCGTTCATCACCGACAAGGTGGCATCTCGTGTCGCGACGGCGGACCGTTGGACGCGCGACCTCACGTTGGAGCATCCGCGAGCCATCGACTGGTCCGCGGCCGAGCCGATCGCCGAGCGCGCCCTGTCGTTCGTCTCCGGCGACCACTGGGAGCTGCGCGCCTCGCGCCGGCGGCCGCGGGGCCTCGAAGTCCGCCCCGTCGAGGCCGACGTGGTCTGCCTCTTCTCCGGGGGGCTCGACTCGCTCATCGGCGCGATCGACCTGCTCGAGCGGTCCCCCGACCGGTGCGTGCTGCTCGCCGCAGTCCGCGACTCGCGAACGAGCGTCGCCCGCCAGACTGAGTTGTTCGGACGTCTCCACGACGTCTACGGCGAACGCGTCGCGCTCGCCAGGATGAGCGTTCAGGTCCGGCGGCCAGCCCCTGCACAGGAGCGGCCGCTCCCCGCCGCCGCGGAGAACACCACCCGCGCCCGCTCGCTCCTGTTCATCGCGTGGGGCCTAGCGCTGGCGGCTGCAGTTGGGCCTGAGGTGCCGCTCCACATGCCCGAGAACGGCCTGATCGGGATCAACGTCCCGCTGATCGCGTCGCGGTCAGGCTCGGCCAGCACGCGCACAACACATCCCCACTTCATGGCGCTCATCGCCCAACTGCGACAGGCCCTGGGCATCGCGAATCGCGTCGAGAACCCATTCCGCCTCATGACGAAGGGCGAGGCCGCAGAGCAGTGCGCCAACCGGGTGCTGCTCGATGCGGTCGCCCGCCGGTCTATCTCGTGCGCCCACCCCGCCCGCACGCGGAACCGCTCGTGCGGGTGGTGCTATCCGTGCCTAATCCGGCGTGCGTCCCTCGCGCGGGTCGGCCTCGACACGGCTGGAGACTACGAACTTGACGTGTTGACGGCGTCGGCGTTCGTGAATGACGAAGGCACGCGTGCCGACACCCTCCGAGCGCTCGTCCGGGCGCTCGCGGCCCGGCCGTCGTCGGTCGCTGTCCTGCGCAACGGCTCGCTGCCCTCCGGAGAGGCGACAGCCTTCGCCGACGTTCACGCTCGCGGCATGGCCGAGGTCGGGGTGTTCCTGTCCGGTGCGACGGACCGCGCATTGCAGGCCAGGTTCGCATGATGACGGCACTCGTCGACGCACACTGCCACGTCATGGATCTGGCCGACCCGCCCTCCGCCATTCGCCGGGCCCTGGATTCCGGAGTCGTCATCGTCGGAGTCACCAACCACGCCGAGGAGTTCCAGGCCGCGAAGGGCCGCTTCGCGACGGCCAAGAACGTCCGGCTGGCCGTCGGACTGCACCCGCTGCTCGCCGGGCGACTCTCCGCCCGGGACGTCGCGGCATTCCTGCGTGCGGCGGAGGGAGCGGACTACATCGGCGAGGTCGGACTCGACTACTCCCGTGATGGCGCCTCGAGCAAGGCGCGACAGCAGGCGGTCCTAGACGAGATTCTCGCGGACGCCCGGCTGGGCGGGAAGGTATGGAGCTTCCACAGCCGACGGGCTGACGAGGACGTCATCGCCAGACTGGAGCGGCCGACCATCCGCCTGACTCCGGTCCTACACTGGTTCACGGGTGCAGTGGCGCTCGTCGACCGGGCTGTGGCGGCGGGATGCTACTTCTCGATCAACGAGTCGATGCTGGCGGGGTCGAAGGCAGGGCAACTGCTTGCCCGGGTGCCAAGGGAGCGCGTCCTGACCGAGACCGACGCGCCATACGGCCGACACGCCGGCCGCGCGAACGCGCCGTCGGACATCGTCGCGACCGTGCACCGCTTGGCAGGCGCTTGGGAGGTCACCATCGACGAGGCGCGCGAGCAGGTGCTCGCCAACATGACCGCCGCCTTCACGTCCGCCCGAACGTGACGGGTCAAGCGAGCCGCGCGGAAGTCCGGTCGAGCGCCCGGCTGCCAGTTCTTGCGGGCCTCTCGATCGCGCGACAAGGTGGCTGGGAGGGCACCGGCGGCGAGAGTTCAGGACGCCGCCGGTTCGAGTGGTGACAACTCCACGCGCATGGCCGCGATTGGCTCCCGTTGGCGCGCTTCGTTGCGCATGATCATTTCGTCGAAGGCAGCCTGGTCAGTCATGGCGTCGCCGCTATTCAGACCATTCACCTCGGTCACCCGCGTCCCCGCCCGCCCTGTCCGCGAGCTACCGCGAGGAATTGTGCAGCCACCCTGCGCACCGCGTAGGACTCGTGGTTGGCCACCGTGTTTTCCGCATGGTGGGTGAAGACGGCAGAGGCCGAATCCGTGGAGTCTGACAGTGCCGCCCAGCAGGCACGGGGCACCTCCTCTCCCGGCTCCGAGAGCATTTCCCCGATGCGGTGTCGAGCGGCTCCGGCGAGCCCAGGCGTTTCGATTGTCATATGGACGAGTTGCGCGCCAGCCCGCGCGCGAACCGTAGGGGAAGCATCCCACGAGAGTCCGAGCGTCGTCGACTCGACGATTGGCCCGCCGACGACTTCTCGCAAGGTGGGCCCGGAATTCACAGCCCCGATCCGGCCGTCGAGCGAACTGCTGTGGGCCAGATCCAAGAACTCGCCTGTCGCGTCCTCTCTGGAGATCGCCGACAATCGGGCCCGGAGCTCGAGATTGAACGCACGGAGGGCGACCGGAGTACCAAACACCACGATCTCCACCCGGGACGGCTCCAGACCTACCTGTAGGGCTCGTCTGACCCATCGAGGGGTGCGATGCAGGACGTGAATAAGTTCGGATGCAGCGGCGATCCTCTCATCCTGAGCCACGTTCGGATCGAGCGCGAATTCGACTGCGGCGCGCAATACGGATGGCTTCAGCCCTCGTGCCATCCGTCCAAGAAGTCCTCCGATCGACGGCGCACCCATCTGTAGATCGCCCTTGGAGGCTCTTTCGCGCAACTGCGTGGCGCGTTCGACAGCGTCCGCCTCGATGGCTGTGCGGATGTCGACCGGCAAGCGCGAACGAGCCGCCAAGAGGCCAACCGCGAGGGGGGCTCGATGGTCTCGGTACGATGCTTCCACAGACCGCCAGATCAGGCGCGATCCGGCGTGTGCGAGCGCCGCTGCGGCCGCGTATGCGACGAAGACGTGGTGGGTTGTGGCCGACAGCTCGCTGCTCAGGTATCTCAGCCAGGCACCGCGAATGTCGCGAGGCAGTTGCCGCCACGGAAGCGATATCAGAACGGCCGGGAGTGCTTGGTGCGTCAATGCATCGGGCGGTTCCTGGGCAATCACGAGTGCCGCCCGAGCGACGACTCTCGCCGCATCGATGGTCGCGTACGGCAGAAGGGCCGCCACCGCGTCAAGCACCTCATGTGTTACGAGATCGCCAGCCTGACGATCTCGGACCGCTGGCGTCAGCCTCACGAGTCGATCGATCGTACTGTCCGCCAGTTCCGGATCGAAGGTGGAAGCCGCATAGCGAATCAGCTTCATCGCGGACTTGATCTCATGCGGTCGCCACGGAGCAACGGCAGCGGTTCGACCAGCCAGGCGCAGCGGCGTGATTGGGCCGGACGCCAACAAGGTGCGGGCGGCAAGTTCAATGCCGCCTGGATCGCGCCCTCGGACGAGCAGCCACAGGGCGCCTTCGATCTCATTGACGGGTTTCCCGATTTCCCGCAACAGGCGGCTCCGGCCGACCACAACCCGCATCGCCTGGACCTGTGACCAGTCCGCAAGGCACTCGGCTCTGAACAGTGCTGACCCGAGCAGTCGCTCGCTTTGATCTTGAGCACCAAAGCGAAGGGTCCGGGTGTAGGGATTCTGGAAGTAGCTCTCGAAGTCCGAATTCAGCAGTGCTTCGAGGCCAGCAGCGACATGCCTCGTCAGCCATCCGAACGCCGGGAAGCCCGTCAGCCGAGGTACGGGAACCGAGGAGGCTCCGAGCCCCGCGAGCCAGGAGAAGTGCCACCGATTGCGGGTCGCAACGGCCGAGAGCAGCCCACCGAGGGGACCGATATCGCCTCCAGGAAGGCTGCTCGCCTCAAGAGCGGCCGCGTACTGGCCACATTCGGCCAGACGAACCGATCTATGTACTTGGAGAAGGCGCCGCTCGATGGGCGACTCCGAGACCGTTTCCGCCGATACAAGGACTCGGATGCCGAGCTCCGGTCGGGCCGCGCTGCTCAGTCCGATTGACGCCAAGACCGCGGCCACTGTCCGGACATCGCTTGTCGCCTCGACATCGTCCACCACCGCGCACAGGGTGGCCGGAGCCGTCGCGTCGCCCAAGATCAGGCCGGTGATGCCATGGATGAGCCCGTCTTCGGCGGTCCGCCCTGGCGGGACTTCCCGTCCAACGAGGGGCAGCCCGACCTGCTCGGCTCCCCTTTGGTATAGATCGATCTGCCCAAGAAGCAGGTGCGCGATAGCCGCGATGCGTGGATCAACGTCCGGCCGGGCAAGTTCATCCGATGGGTCGATGAAGAGCGCGATCCAGTCAAGCATCATCTGCCTCCACCGAGCGGCCCGAACGCCGGGGTGAGGGAGGTCGCAATGAACTTGAACAGGTGGATCATCACCGCCGACTGGAACCCCATCGCACTCGTGAAAGACCGGTAGATGATGTCTGTGCTGTAGTCATTCCGAACCGCCACGATCAAGTCGTCGGGGCTTGGCCGACCAGACCGAGAAGTCGCAATCCGCGCTCGCGGCGGCCGGTACCTGAACACCATCAGCTCCCGATCCTGGCCGATTGCTCGAAGGTCAAATACGTGGCGGATCTCTCTCTCGGTGATCTCGGGCACGGACGATCCCAGGATCGCGATCACGGCATGAGATTCCCTCACAGCGTCGAGGCTTCTGTCCGGGATGTGCCCGACCGGCTCCTCGCGGGCCAGATCACGACGGAAGTCCCACTAATTGAGGGTGCAACCAGCGGCAAGATCAAACATCAGGAGATGGTCGAGGGCCTCGATTGCATCAACGGCTAGGTCGCGATACCTCCGCATGTCTGCGCCACAACTGATGAGGACGCGCAGTTGGCTCACCATGGGGAGGCTGACGTATCGGCTCGGACCGCCGATGGTGCCCAACGACATCGTCATCGAAGCATTCTCGCCCGCTCGAACACTCGCCGCAGGTAGTGGTCCATGACGACCGCCTGGAACGCCGGCTCGTCGAGGATCTTGCGGAAGATGTCCTCGTTGTCGTCCATGCGGCCGACGATGCTCTTGATGAACACGTCGTTGAACACGAGGCGGAAGTTCTCGATCGGGTTGGCGCGGGCCTGGTCGGTGAGCTGCTGGTCGGCCATCCAGGTCTCCTCCATCTGTTCGAAGAAGAGCTGGTCGGCCGTGCCGAGGGCCATGCCGAAGCGCTCGTTGAGGACGGAGATGATCGCGGACAGGTGCTCGGCCGACTCCTCGGCCTGCCTGCCCCTGCCGGAGTAGATGGCGGCGAGCTCCCCCACCCCGTGGTCCGGGGTGATCGAGCCCGAGCTCGTCTCCTCGAGGCGCAGGTGCGTCAGCTCCACCTCGCTGCCGAGGTCGAGGCGGCCTCCGCCGTCCTGGGCCGGGAGGTCGGCCTGGAGCGCCCGGCCGGCGAGGTACAGCGCCTCGAGGCCCACATCGCCGAACTCGACGACCTGGGCGAGGAACGAGTACGCCCGCAGGTACGCGTCGAGGGAGTCGCGGAACTCGTACTGCTCCGGCTCCGGCCTGCCCCTGAACCGCCCGACAACCGGCCCGAGGAGCGCGTAGATGGCGCCGTGGTCGGTGACTCTGTGGGTGCGGTCGGCGATGAGCGAGGCGATCGCCGCCGCCTCGGCCGCGTCGAGGACCTGGAGCCCGAAGACGCGGCCGGCCATGTCGTGGAGGGTGTTCGGGTCCGTCGGGACCGCGACGGTCGTCTCGTACCAGGGCTCGAAGGCCTCAGTGATCGCCTCGGCGTCGTTGCGGAAGTCGAGCACGAACGTGTCGGTCTTCTCGGGGTGGATCCGGTTGAGCCGCGAGAGGGTCTGGACCGCCGCGAGGCCGGTGAGCACCTTGTCCACGAACATGGTGTGGAGCAGCGGCTGGTCGTAGCCCGTCTGGAACTTCTCGGCGACGATCAGCACGCCGTACTCGGGGCCGCCGAACGCGGTCGCGGTCTGGCTCTCGGGCAGCCGGTTCATCCCCGACTCGGTGAAGTCGTCGCCCTCGTCGCTGACCGTGCCCGAGAAGGCGACGAGCGCCCTCGTGTCCGCGTACCCCTTCTCCGCGATGTACTTGTCGATCGCCTCCTTGTACCGCACCGCGTGGAGCCTCGACGAGGTCACGACCATCGCCTTGCCCCTGCCGCCGATCTTGCGACGCGTGTGGGCGCGGAAGTGCTCGACGATCACCTCGGCCTTCTGGGCGAGGTTGTGCGGGTGGAGCGAGACAAACCGCGCGATCGCCCGCTTGGCCCGCCGGGTGTCGTACTCGGGGTCGTCGGCGACGGCCTTGCCGACCTTCCAGTAGGTGGCGTAGGTCGTGTAGTTCGCGAGCACGTCGAGGATGAACCCCTCCTCGATGGCCTGGCGCATGGAGTACAGGTGGAACGGCGCGTAGTTGCCGTCCGCGTTCTTCCGCCCGAACAGCTCGAGCGTGCGGCCCTTTGGGGTCGCGGTGAAGGCGAAGAAGGACAGGTTCGGCTGGCGGCCGCGGGCGGTGAGGGTCGCCGCGAGCGCGTCCTGGGGGTCGGGCGGGGCGCCCGCCGCATCGGCGGCCTCCGCGGCGTCGAGCGCGGCCTCGGCCGAGACTGACCCGAGCGCCTGCTTGAGGCCTTTCGCGGCCTCGCCAGTCTGGGAGCTGTGCGCCTCGTCGACGATCACCGCGAAACGCCGGCGCCCGAGCTCCTTGACCTTGTCCAGGATGAACGGGAACTTCTGGAGCGTCGTGATGACGATCCGGCTCTGCTCGCCCGACAGGGCGTCGGCGAGCTGCCCCGAGTCCTGGTCGATCCGGGCGACGACGCCGGTCGCGTGCTCGAACTGGAAGATCGTCTCCTGGAGCTGGCGGTCGAGGATCACCCGGTCGGTGATGACGACGACCTTGTCGAACACGGGCGCGTCGTCGGCGCCGTGGAGGCTCATCAGCCGGTGGGCGAGCCAGGCGATCGTGTTGCTCTTGCCCGACCCCGCGGAGTGCTGGACGAGGTAGCTGTGCCCGGGGCCCTCCTCGCGCGCGGCGGCCTCGAGCCGGCGGACCGCGTCCCACTGGTGGTAGCGCGGGAAGATCGTCGTCCCGTTGCGCAGCTTCGCGGCCTTGGTCGATCCCTCGCCCGGGATGACGTGGATGAACCGGGCGAGGACGTCGAGCCAGGCGTCCCGCGCCCAGAGCTCCTCCCACAGATACCGGGTGCGGTGGCCCGACGGGTCGGGGGCGTTGCCCCTGCCGCCGGCGTTGCCGCGGTTGAACGGGAGGAACCGGGTCTTCGGCCCGTCCAGCCGCGTCGG